>JAIRTK010000025.1 GCA_031254955.1 Opitutaceae bacterium | reverse complement strand
CCCTAAAGTTGTTTTATTATTTGGCGAGTTGGAGGGTTTCGACGCGGATGACGATGTCCTTGGTGTTGGGGACGGCCTCGGCGAGGCCGTAGATGATCACGTCGCGTCCGATGTATTTTTCGATATGCTCGGTCATGAGGAGTTTGCTGACATCGAGGTAGGTGTAGCGGTTGCCGGCGTTGTCATTGAGCTGGTAGTCGTAGGGCCGGCGGGGGGCGAAGGCGCGGCGGGTGCTGGCGAAGATGCCTTTCATGGAGCGGGGCAGGGGGGCGATGGCGGCGGTGGAGGGGGCCGCGGCGACGGGGGGCGCGCTTGCGACGACGGGGGGCGCGGGAGGGACGGAAGAGGCGGGAGGGGGCACGGTGGCGGGGGCGGCGGTCGGCGCGGGGGCGGATGGCGCGGTGGCAGCGGCGGATGGCGCAGCGGCGGATGCTGCGGGGGCGGATGTCGCTTGCGGCTTGTCTTTTGTCTCTTCGGCGGCGGGGGCGGCGGACTGGATGTAGCCGAGCACGGGGCGGTTGAGTTGAAATTGGATCCAGCGGCCTTTCTGGCCGGTGAGTTCCACGGTGTCGCCTTTTTCCATGGTGGTGAGAACGGGGGCGTCGGTTTTGGGTTCGCGGCGGAGGGCGGCGCCGGGTTTGGGGTCGAGTTGTTTGTTGAGGTCGGTGTCGCGGACGTAGATGGTGTGCGGGCCGGCGAGTTCGACGGCGAGCCATCCGGGGGGCAGGGCGACGGCGCTTTCCCCGGCAGGGTAGGCGGGGGTGGTGCCGGCGGCGAGGGTGTTGATGAGGGCCGAGCCGGTGTCGGGTTGGTTATAGACGGGGGCGGGGGCCGGCAGCGGCGAGGCGGCGGGGGCGTTGTCCGCAGCCGGCAGCGAGGCGGCGGCAAGGGCGAACGCGGCGGCGGCGGCGGTGTGGCGGATGAGGGCGGTGGTTTTCATGGTCTGATGAGGGTGGGTGATGCGTGGCGGGTCAGCGAGGGTTGCGTGGTTTTGGGCGGGTGGTTGTGGTGGTTGTTGTTGTGGATTGAGGCTTGGTGGGGCGCTGGGGGCGTTGATTCGCGGTGGGAGGGGCGTTTTCGCGGTCGCGCGGGCCGGCGGGGATTTTGAAGAGGAGTGCGATTTCGCGCGGGGTGAGCGGTTTCACGGCGCGCAGCGGGATGCCTTTGAGGGGAAACGCGCCGATTTGGTAGCGGCGGAGGCGTTTTACGTCGTAGCCGAGGGTGGTGAAGAGAAGGCGGATTTCGCGTTTTTTGCCGTGGTGCATCCGCACGTCCACTTGCGGGGAGGCGTTGTCGCGGTCGGGGGCGATGAGGGCGGCGTGTTCGACTTTCAGGCGTTCGCCTTCGATGACGATGCCTTTGAGGAGGAGGGGTTTTTTGGTGTGGGGAAAGGGTTGCTTGAGCGTGACGAGGTAGCGTTTCACCACGGTGTTGCGCGGGTGCATGAGGCGGTTGGCGAGAGCGCCGTCGGTGGTGAGGATGACGAGGCCCTCGCTGTCCTTGTCGAGGCGTCCGGCGCAGAAGAAGCGGTGTTTCGCAAGCTCGCCGGGCAGCACGGTGAAGATGTTTTTGGGGTGGTGCGGGTCGTCGTTCGAGCAGACGAGGCCGCGGGGTTTGTGCATCGCCAGGGTGATGCGCGGCTGGGCGGCGGCGCGCACGGGTTTGCCGGAGACAGTGACCTTGTCTTCGCCGGGGGTGACGCGCTGGCCGATCGAGGCCGGGGCGGCGTTGACCCAAACCTCGCCTTCGCGGATGAGCGCCTCGGCTGCGCGGCGGGAGCATACGCCGGAGTCGGCAAGAAATTTTTGGATGCGGATGGCGGCGGGCGCGTTCATGGGACAGGCCAGTTGGTGCCAATTTTACGCATGACGCAAGCCCGTGCAAGGCTCCGGTGAAAAACTCGTTCTTCGTTTTCGTTTTTCGTTTTCGTTCTTCGTTTCCCTCTCCTCGTTCTTTTTTTTCCGTTCTTCGTTTTCCGTTCTTCCTTCTTCCTTCTTCGTTCTCGTTCTCGTTCTTCGTTCTCGTTCTCTTTCTCTTCTTCTTTCATCTTTCCTCTTTCTTCTTTCTCCTCCGGGCGGTGCCGCTAAGGGAGAAAGAGAAAGATAAAGAGGAAAGAAGAAAGAGGAAGAGAACGAGAACGAGAACGAGAACGAAGAACGAGAACGAGGAAATGGGGAGAGAGAGGGGGCGTGGCTGCGGTTTAAATCACCCCTCCTCCTCTTGAAAATTTCCTCCGGGAAAACTCCGGGATTTGGGAAAGGTAATTCTTGCGTGCGAATTGCTCCCTGCGCATTAACAACATCCGTTTATGACCTCCACCCCCGTCGCCTCCCTATACAACAAGGACAATCCCTTTCCCGCCAAAATCTCGGAAAACCGGTTGCTCGGAAAACCGGGATCGGGCAAGGAGACGCGGCACTTCGCCATCAACCTCGAAGGGAGCGGCCTGACCTACAAGGCGGGCGACTCGATCGGCGTGCAACCGACCAACCGCCCCGGAGAGGTGGCGGAGATTATTCAACTGCTCGGCGCGTCCGGCGACGAGCCTGTCCTGCCGGCGATGCTCAAGCTGGCGCAGCCCATCGGCTTACGCGAGGCGCTCAGCGCGCGCCTGTCGCTGGCCGGGCCGACGCGGAGGGCGCTCGAATTGTTGCAGGCCAAAACCACCGATGCCGCCGAGCGGGCGCGGCTCGCCGCCCTGCTGGCGCCCGAGGCGAGGGAGGCGCTCCAGGCTTTTCTCGACGAGCGCGCGTATGTGGATTTGCTGGCGGAGTTTCCCTCCGGGCGGGCGGGCGTGACGCCGCAGGAATTGGTGGGCCTGATGCGCAAGCTGATGCCGCGCCTCTATTCCATCGCCTCGTCGCCAAAGGCGTTTCCCCAGGAAGCGCATCTCACCGTGGCGATTTTGCGCTACCGGTCGAACGGGCGCGACCGCGTGGGCGTGTGCTCGACCTTTCTGGCGGATCGCGCCGCAGTGCGGACGACGCCGGTGCCGGTGTTTATATCCGGCTCGCATTTCGGCCCGCCCGCGGACCCGGCGGCGGACGCGATCATGGTCGGCCCGGGCACCGGCGTCGCGCCGTTCCGCGCCTTTGTGCAGGAGCGCGCCGCCGCCGGGGCGTCCGGTCGCAACTGGCTTTTTTTCGGCGACCGGAACAAGGCCTCCGACTTCCTTTACGAGGAGGAATGGGCGGGCCATCTCGCCGGCGGACGGCTCGCGCGCCTCGACTTGGCCTGGTCGCGCGACCAGGAGCGGAAAATTTACGTGCAAGACAGGATGCGCGAAAACGCCGCCGAGCTTTGGGCCTGGATAAGGAACGGCGCGCATTTCTACGTGTGCGGCGACGCGAAGCGCATGGCGAAGGACGTGGACGCCGCCCTGCATGAAATCATCGCGCGGCAAGGCGGCATGGATGCCGCCGCGTCCGCCGACTACGTGAAGGCGATGAAGAAGGACAAACGCTACCAGCGCGACGTGTATTGAGGGGGCGCTTCTTGGTTTTCCGCGATGAACCCCGCCCGCCGCGCGCCTTGTTTTGCGGGTTGAGTGGTATGGGTGCCCTCGTCCATGCGTGTGGGGTGGATTGAGTGTCTTGGGCGTCCCAGCCCATGTGTTTGGGAGGAGTTTGCGGCGCGGAGCGCCGCCGTCCACGGGCGAGTCGCCCGTGCCACGCAATCCGCCTGCTTCGCCGCCCAAGCGACTGG
>JAIRTK010000432.1 GCA_031254955.1 Opitutaceae bacterium | reverse complement strand
CCCTTCGTTCACCTTCGCGTTTTTCCCGATGCCCTTTCCCTTGACTCGCCGGCCTTCGCCCATAGCCTTCCGCGCTTTTCTTTGGCATGGCGACAGAACTGAAAGACACACTGCTTCTTCCCAAGACGAGTTTTCCCATGAGGGCCAACCTCGTGGGCCGCGAGCCAGCCCGCCTTGCTCATTGGGAAAAAATCGACCTCTACAAACTCATTCAGGAAAAACGCGCCTCCGCCCCCGCCTTCGTCCTCCACGACGGCCCCCCCTTCACCAACGGCGATGTCCACATCGGCACCGCGCTCAACAAATCCCTCAAGGACATCACGCTGCGCTACAAGACCATGCGCGGCTTCCGCACGCCCTACGTGCCCGGCTGGGACTGCCACGGCCTGCCCATCGAGCAGAAAGTCACGCAACGCCTCCGCGCCGAAAACAAACACGTCTCCACCGCCGAAATGCGCGCCCTCTGCGACGCCTTTTCCGAGGAATGGATCGCCACGCAGAAACGCCAGTTCAAACGCCTCGGCGTCCTGGCCGACTGGAAAAACGAATACAAAACCAAAGCCCCCGCGTTCGAGGCCGACATCGTCCGCACCTTCGCGGCGTTTGTCGAAAAAGGCCTCGTCTATCGCAGCAAAAAACCCGTTTACTGGTCCATCCCCTTTGAAACCGCGCTCGCCGAGGCGGAAATCGAATACAAAGACCACGTCTCGCCCTCCATCTGGGTGCGCTTCCCGGTGCCCCCGTCCGAAGCGGCGAAATTCGGACTGGATAACACCGCCGCCACCGCCGCCGCCGCGCCCCTTTCCGTCGTCATCTGGACAACCACGCCCTGGACGATTCCCGCCAACCTCGCCATCGCCGTGCATCCGGAAATCGAATACATCGTGGCCGACCTCGGCGCGGAACGCATCCTCGTCGCCGGGCCGCTCCTCGACGCCACGCTCGCCGCCGCGAAAATCGACCCCGCCTCCGCCAGAATCCTCTCGCGCCACAAAGGCGCCTCGCTCGAAAACCTCGCCCCGCGCCACCCCTTCATCGACCGCGCCTCGCCCGTCGTGCTCGCCGATTACGTCACGACCGACAGCGGCACCGGCTGCGTGCACACCGCCCCCGGCCACGGCGCGGAGGACTACCTCACCGGCCTCAAATACAAACTCCCCATCTACTGCCCCGTCGGCGACGACGGACGCTACCTCGACGACGGCCAGATCCCCGCCGACCTCGCCGGCCTCACCACGCTCGAAACCACCGAAGACCTCGAAAAAAAGCGCACCTCGCCCGCCAACCTCGCCATCCTGAAAAAACTCGGCGAAACCGGCGCGCTCCTCGCCCAAGCCCGCCACTCGCACAGCTACCCGCACTGCTGGCGCTCGAAAACCCCCATCATCTTCCGCGCCGTTGACCAATGGTTCGTCGCGCTCGACCAACCCGCCGCCACCACCACGCCCCGCCCCGCCACGCCCGCCGCCGCCTCCCCGCGCGCCGCCGCGCTCCAAGCCATCTCCGGCGTGCACTGGGTTCCCTCCTGGGGCGAAGCCCGCATCCGCGGCGCGGTCGAATCGCGCCCCGACTGGTGCATCAGCCGCCAACGCTCGTGGGGCGTGCCGCTCATCTGCTTCTACGACGAAAAGAAAAACGCCTGGCTCGACGCCACCGTCATCCGCGCCGTCGCCGACAAAATCGCCACGCGCGGCACCAACTACTGGTATGACGCCGCGCCCGCCGAAATCCTCGACGGCATCGCCCTCCCCGCCGGCTGGCCCGCGCCCGCCGCGCTCACCTGCGGACGCGACACGCTCGACGTATGGCTCGATTCCGGCTCGTCGCACGCCGCCACGCTCCGGCGCGCCCAAGGCGGCACCCGCTGGCCCGCCGACCTCTACCTCGAAGGCTCCGACCAGCACCGCGGCTGGTTCCAATCCTCGCTCTGGACCGGCGTCATCGCGCACGCCGCCGCCCCCTACAAAACCGTGCTCACGCACGGCTTCATCGTCGGCAAGGACGGCAAAAAAATCTCCAAGTCCGGCCACTACGAAAAACCCCCGACCTCCGACAACTACATCAACCACTACGGCGCCGACATCATCCGCCTCTGGGTCGCCTCGCAAGACTTCGCGCAAGACATCACCGTCTCCGACCTCGGCAAAGACCTGAAAGACAAAGGCGGCATCCTCAACACCGTCGCCGAAATCTACCGCCTCTTCCGCAACACCCTCCGCTACCAACTCTCGAACCTCTTCGACTTCGACGCCACGCGCGACACCGTGCCCCTTGAAAAAATGGACGCCCTCGACCGCTGGGCGCTGCACCAGACCGCGCGCCTCGCCCGCGAATGCACCGCCGCCTACGACGCCTACGAATACCACCGCGTCTACCAACTCTGCGGCCAATTCTGCGCCGTCACCCTCTCCGCCGTCTACCACGACATCCTCAAAGACCGCCTCTACACCATCGGCGCCGCGCACCCGCTCCGCCGCTCCTCGCAGACCGCGATTCACCACATCTTCCGCACCCTCGCGAAACTCCTCGCCCCCGTGCTCGCCTTCACCGCCGACGAAGCCTGGGCCTATCACCACGCCGACACGGACTTCGCCCCGGACGCCGCCGACGCCGCCACCACCGCCATCCACCTCGAAGACTGGCCCGAACCGCCCGCCGCCTGGACCGACGACACCCTCGACGCCGACTTCGCCGCCCTCCTCAAAGTCCGCGCCCAAGTCACCGAAGCCATCGAACCGCACCGCGCCGCCGGACGGATCGGCAAATCCCTCGACGCCGCCATCACCATCACCGCCCCCGGCGCCACCGCCGCGCTCCTCGCGCGCCACCACGCCCTCCTCCCCGAACTCTTCATCGTCTCCGAAGTCCGCCTCGCCCCCGCCACCGCCGCCGGGACGGACCCCGCCACCCCGATCGCGGTGCGCCACTGTCAGGAACTCGGCCACGCGCGCTGCCCGCGCTGCTGGCGCTGGGTCCCCGCCCTCCAGACCACCTCCCACGGCGACATCTGCCCGCGCTGCGCGGACGCGCTCGCCAACCCATCCGAAACATAACCCTCCAAAATCATGGCCAAACCCAAAAAGAAACCCGCCCCCTCCAAGAAAAACACCGGCAAAAAAACCATGGGGAAAAAAACGCCCCAAGGCAAAAACACGCCGAAAAAAACAACCGCGAAACATCCCCCCGCGAAAAAAACAACCGCCGGGAAACACCGCCCCGCCAAAAAAACCGCGCCGGGAAAAAAACCCGCCAAAAAAGCCCCCGGCCCCAAAACCGGCAAACCGGCCAAAAAACCCATGACCCAAAAAACAACGGCCAAAAAGACCCCGCCGAGGAAAAAAAACGCCCCGGCCAGAAAAACGCCTTTGCAAAAAAAATCTTCTAAAAAGAAATCCGCGAAGAAAAGCGTGGCCAAACGGACAACTTCCCCATCAAAGAAACCCGCGACCAAAAAAGCCGCCCCGCCGACCAAACCAACCGCCACCCGGGCATCCAGAGCCACCTCCAAAACACAAGCACCCGTGCCATCCAAAAAGAAAACCACTCCGGCCAAAACCGCCGGAACTCCCGGCACCCGGCCCCCAAAAAAGCCGCCGGCGCCGCCCAACGACAAAACCCCCTCCGCCAAGCCGGGGAAAAAAACCATTGTAACAAAACCCGCCGCCACCCCCTCCGCGAAAAACGAAGCCAAGGCCAACGCGCGCGACCTCCTGCGCAGCCGCATCCTCGGCAACAAAAAACAACCCGGCAAACCCATCGCGTTCAGCCTCGAAGAAGTCCGCGAAATCGCCAAAAAAACCTCGACCGCCACCGCCGAAGGCGCGGCCAAACCCGCCGCCTCGGTCAGGAAACCCGTCCCGGTCGACTTCAACCAGCCCGCCGCCCCCTCGCACGTAAAAGCCGCCTCGCTCGCCGACATCTTCGGCTTCAACCCCAAACAAGAGCAAAAAACCGCCTACGACGACCCCGCCGCCATCCCGGAAAAATTCCGCCGCTACTACAAACTCCTCATCGACCTCCGCCAATCGCTCACCGAAGGCCTCTCGCTCCACACCGAAGAAACCCTCAAACGCTCCAACAAAGACGACGCCGGCGACCTCTCCAGCTACGGCCAACACATGGCCGACGCCGGCACCGACACATTTGACCGCGACTTCGCGCTCAGCATGGTGGCCAGCGAACAGGAAGCGCTCACCGAAATCGACGCCGCCATCAAACGCATCAAAGACGGCACCTACGGCATCTGCGAAGTGACCGGCAAACCCATCGCCAAGGAACGCCTGCACGCCGTGCCCTTCACCCGTTATTCCACCGAAGCGCAAAAAGACATCGAGAAAAACCGCATGCGCGTGCGCACCGCCGCCGGACTCTTCGGCGAACTAGGCGGCGACGACGCCGGACGCCACGACGACGGCGACGACGAATAAACGGACAAACACCGCATCGCAAAAAGTAAATCCCCGGAACCGCCCTCCGGTGCATAATGCGCCTAAAAATTCACCATTAAAGACACGAAAAAATCCGTTTCACCCGCGAATGGCCGCGAATAATACCCATCCAGCCCTCTTCCCCCCTTATCAAGTTAGGGCGAAGCCTCCCCATCGCGCACGGAAACCGTCCCTCCAAATCCGCTAAGTCCAAAACGGCTTCGTAAAGAGCAGGATACACTCAAGCATGCCTCTCTCCAGATTCACACCCATTCAGCCCATTCGATCCATTCGATCCATTCAGTCCATTCGGTCCATTTAGTCCATTCACGTCCATTCGCGTTTAAAAACGATTTTTTCAAAATCGCCCTTAACTTACCGCCCTCCATCCCCCATCCCCCTCCTCCATCCCTCCTCCTCTATCCCCCCTCCTCCATCCCCCATCCCTCATCCCTCCCACCTCCATCCCGCATCCCCTCCATCCCCGCGTCCCCCATCCCTCATCCCCCCATCCCCACGCCCATAGCGTCTTGTCCAACCGCCCGACCGCATCCCGCAAAATGATGAAAAACAAAAACATCCCCCCTCCCTCCTCCTCCTCCCCTCCCACATGCCCCCCCGCAATACTCCTCCCC
>JAIRTK010000538.1 GCA_031254955.1 Opitutaceae bacterium | reverse complement strand
CGCGGACAGGAATGTCCGCGCTCCCGGTGGGGGGGGTGGGGGGGAGGAGGGTGGAGAGGTTGAGTTGGCCGTCGGGCAGGAGGGTCATTTGCGTGGCGGCGCCGTCGAGCGCGATTTCGCGGATGGCGACTTTCGGGGCAGGATGGGTCGCCAGAGTGACGCCGCGCAGGGCGAGGTTTTGCCATGACTGGAGGGGGGCGCCGGCGGCGTCGGTCGCGGCAAAGCCGGATATGGCGGCGTCGCCGGTCACGGTGAAGCCGGTGGCGGGGGCGATGTCCAGGGAGGCATTGGCGTTGACGAGTCCGCCGTCGATGCGGGCTTCGAGGTATTGCGCGGCGTGGGAACGCGCGAGCATGAGCGGCACTCCGGAAAGCCCGGCGGAGAGCCGGCCTTTGAGCGGGGAGAGGGCGAGGTGGCCGCCGGCTTCGAGGAGGCCGCCGCCGGGGAGTTGCGCGGCGAGTTCGAGCGCGAGCGGTTCGTCGAGTTTTTCGAGGGAGAAGTTTTTCGCGCCGAGGGTGGTGATGACGACTTGGGCGCGGAATGGGAGCGCGAGGGTGGCGTCCTCGATGTCGATGGTGGTGTCGCGCGCAATCAGTTCGCCGACGATGATTTCGGGCGGGAGGGGCGCGGGGGTGGCGGGGGGCGCGGCGGCGGCGGTGGTGGTTGGAGGACTGGCGAGTTGGAGGGCGGGCGGCTGGGCAGTGGCGGTGGCGGTGATAGTTGGAGGGCTGGCGGGTTGGAGGGCGGAAGGGCTGGCGGTGGTGGTGGTTGAAGGGTTGGAGGGGTAGAGGGTTGGCGGCTGGGCGGTGGGGGCGGCGATTGAGGGGCTGGCTGGAGGGAGGGCGGGCGGCTGGGCGGTGGGGGCAGTTGAAGGGTTGGAGGCGGCGGGGGCGGGGGTGAAGAGGCGCACGAGGTTGAGGCCGTCCGCGTCGCGCCGCAGGGCGAGGGTGCCGTGGTCGAGGGCGATGCGTCCGACATGCAGCGACGGGCGGGGGGCGGGCGCGGACGGGCTGTCGAGGGCGATGTCGGAGAGGGCGAGGTCGCCGATGGCGACGGCGGGGGCGGTCTGGCCGCGTTCGGCGAGCTTGAGGTCGCGGAGCGCGAGGGCGCCTTGGCGGACGCGCACGGTGGGGCGCGCGTCGCCGGCGACGATTTCGTAGCGGAGGGCGAGGTCCATTTTGCCGTCGAGCACGTCGAAGCGGACGAGGTGGTCGTAGAACGGGGTGTATTTTTTGAGGGCGAGGCTGCCGACGCGGATTTCGCCGCGGGAGGCGAGCGGGGAAAGGGCGAGCGTGCCTTGCCATGAAAAGGTCTCGCCGGACTCGGTGGCGGCGGCAAATTCGCCGGGCGCGCGTTCGTGGCCGCCGGTCTGGAAATCGCGCACGGTGAAGCTCACGGGGCCGAGTTGCGTGGCGAAGGGGCTGGGCAGGGAGGCGTCGGCGTAGTCGATGTGCGCGCCGGTGACGGCGAGTTCGTTGATGTGGAGGCGGGGGGCGGGTTTTTCGGGCGGGCGAGGGGAGGGCGCGGGGGCGTAGAGGTCGGCGAAATCGAGCCGTCCGTCCTCGCGCACCGTGATGCGTCCGTTGAAGCCGTCGAGGGAGATTTTGCGGAAGCGCCATTCGCGGGTGACGAGGGTGCGCGGGTCGAGGCTCGCGAAGAGGTTTCGCCAGCGCACGAGGGGTTCGCGGCCTTCGACGGTCACGACAAGGCCTTCGATGGCGCAGGAGAGGTCGAGCGGGTTGAGGCGCACGCGGTCGATGCGCACGGCGCGCGTCTGCGCGGGCGAGGAGAGCGCCTTGGTGAGTTGGTTTTCGAGGATGTTTTTGGCGAGCGGGGGGGCGGCGAAAAAGCCCGCGAGCACGAGCAGCGCGCCCGCGAGCGCAAGCGCGCGGAGGACGCGCGCCCAGCGCGGCCAGCGGCGGCGCGCGGGTTTGGCCGGGGCGGGGGGCGGGGCGTCGTGGTTGGTCGAAGTCGTCATCATACCTTTTGCTGTCAACAATCACCCTTCAGGCAGGGCGGGGCGTGCCGCCGAGTCGCGAGCGGTTCACACGGCTCGGCGGGACGCCTCGCCCTGCCTTTATCGGCTTTCATGGTGTGATTTTCATTCGCAAAGGGCATAAGCTCACTTCCACAACGATACGAGGACTTCCCGCCTAGTCCATCCGGTCTGGCCGTTTTCAAAGGTGAGGTGCGTCCAGCCGAGGAAGGTTTTGTCCACGCGCGCCAGGCTGCCGGCGGGGAGCGGGGTGGTTTTTTGCGTGGTGTCGGCGTCGGTGGGAATCGAGCGGAGGGTCGAGGCCTGCCAGACGATCACGGTGCGCGTGTCGGAGACGGGCGACCAGGCGCGGAGGCTGGTGATCGCAATCGCGACGCCGAGGGCCGAGGCGAGCAGGAGCAGGAGCGCGAGGGCGGGGATGAGGATGAGTTTTTTGCGGAGCGCGTAGGCGCGGGCGAGAAGGAGGATGAGCGCGGCGGCGGCGAGCGCGACCGAGGCGAGGAGCACGTCCTGCCAGCCGGGGGCGGAGCGGCGCGCGGCGAGGGTGTGCATGAGGTCGGGGCGCGCGAAGTTGACCAGCACCGGCGGGGCGTAGCCGGCGCGTTCCAGCATCACGGGCAGGTGCCAGCGCACGGAGGGGTCGGCGGGGTTTTGCACGAAGGCGGCGGCGGCGTGCGCGGCGGATTCGGCCCATTTGTTTTGCTGCGCGAGGGCGAGGGCGAGGTTGTGGTGCGCGATCCAGTCGGTCGGCGCGGCGGCGAGGCGGGCGCGCCAGTGGCCTCCGGCGGCGGCGAAATCACCGGCGGCGTAGGCTTCGAAGGCGGCGGGGCCGGCGGGAGAGGCAACAGGGGCGCGGACATTCTTGTCCGCGTCATTGCGGGCAAGTTCCGAGCGAAGCGGCATGCCTGCCATGCCCGCGTTCCCGGCGGGGGCGGTGGAGAGAAAGAGAAA
>JAIRTK010000532.1 GCA_031254955.1 Opitutaceae bacterium | reverse complement strand
CCGGGGTTCTACCCGCTACTCCATGGCGGGCCTTCGGCCCGTCAGCAGGTTTGGACACCTGCGCTACGCCCCCTCCCCAACTCCCTACCCTCCCCCTACTCGCTCCCCCCTACCCTCCCGCCCCCCCCAATCAAAAATCCTGCAAACGCCCCTCGCCCCCTGCACCCCCCCGCAAACGCGTGAACACCTCGCCGACCAGATAAAGCGAACCGGTCACGACGACCGGGGCATCCGCGTCGGACAACACACTATGCGCGGGAGCGGGGAAAAGCGCCGCAAGATCGGCGCGATGAACCCGCCCGGAAAAAGCGCGCGGCACCCACGACTCCAATTGCGCATGCGAACAAGCGCGAGACTGCGCGGGCACGACAAGATGCAACTCGCGCGCATGCCGCGCGACCACCCCCAGCAACGCGCGCGCGCGCGCCTCGCCAAGCGCGCCGACGACGATGATGAGCCGCCGCCCCCCCAGACCGGCGCGGAGCCGGGCAAGCGCCGCGTCGAGCACCCGCGCGCCCTCGGGATTGTGCGAAGCATCGAAAATGAAAGACTGCCCGCCCACCAACACACGCTCCCAACGCCCCGGCCACTCAACCCGCATGAGACCCCGCGCAATGACCCCCTCCGACAACCGCCAACGCGCCGGAAACAGACGGGCCGTGAGCACGGCGACGGCGGCATTCCAACGCTGACAATCGCCCTCCAGACTCGTCGGCGGACACCCCGCGAAACCGGCGCCAAACGCCTCCCCGATGAAACACACCCGCGCACCGGCGCGCGCGGCGGCCTCGCGGATGACACGCGCGGCGGCGCGCGGCACACGACCGACGACGACAGGACGCCCAGGCTTGATAATGCCGGCCTTCTCGACGGCGATTCTCTCCGGCGTGCCGCCCAGCACCTCGCAATGATCGAGACTGATGCTCGTGATCACGGACACCTCGGGCACGACAATATTGGTGGCATCGAGCCGCCCCCCCATGCCCACCTCGATGATCCCGATATCGCAACACTTGCGCTCGAACTGCCGGAACGCCATCGCCGTCATGAACTCGAAAAAACTCGGATGATCATCGGGATTCCCGCGCGACACCGCCTCCGCGACAGGCCGGAACGCATTGGTGAAATCGATGATCTCCTCCTCGGAAAGAGGCGTGCGGTCCACCTGCACGCGCTCGCCGAGACGCACAAGATGCGGCGAAGTGTAAAGCCCGGTGCGCCAGCCCGCCTCGCGGAAAATCGCCTCAAGCATCGCGGCGGTGGAACCCTTGCCATTGGTGCCGGTGATATGAATGACAGGCACGGCGCGCTCGGGATGCCCGAGCGCGCCGGCCCATAAACCCATGCGATCGACGCCGAACTTCACACCGCGCGCCTTCAACCCGAACAAATAATCCTGCACATCCGCATAAACCCTGAACGGAGCCACACCCACAGGAGCGCGGACATTCCTGTCCGCGCCGACGCGGGCCGGAATGCCCGCGCCCCCATCACCCGCCCCCCCGCCACCCGCGCCCCCATCACCCGCGCCCCCGCCACCCGCGCCCCCACCACCCCTCATATTCGCGGCCCTCATCGCATCACCTGCCATTTGCCGCCGCCCCCTTCGCGCCCCCGCGCCCCTGGAACGCTCTCAACAACACCCCCAGACGATCGCGCATTTCGAGACGACTCACGATCTGGTCGATGAGACCATGCCCGAGCAAAAACTCCGCCGTCTGGAAACCCGGCGGCAACGTTTGCTTCGTGGTCTCCTTGATGACGCGCGCGCCCGCAAACCCGACCAACGCGCCAGGCTCCGCAAGGATGACATCGCCCAACGTGGCGAAACTCGCCGTCACCCCGCCCATGGTCGGATGCGTGAGCACCGAGATGAACGGCAGACGCGCCTCCGCCAGCCGGCCAAGCGCCGCGCTCGTCTTGGCCATTTGCATGAGCGAAAAAACCCCCTCCTGCATACGCGCCCCGCCCGACGCGCTGAAAATGACGCAAGGCATCTTTTTCGCCAGCGCCGCCTCGATCACACGCGTGATTTTCTCGCCCGCCGCCGCGCCCATCGCGCCCCCGCAAAAACGGAAATCCATCACCGCGAGCGCGACCCTCGCCCCATGGATTTCACCCGTGCCCGTGAGCACCGCCTCGGGCAGCCCGCTGTCCTTTTCGTAGCGCCTGATGCGCTCGGGATACGGCATCGAATCCACAAACCCCAACGGATCCGCCGAACGCACGCCGGACGCGCTTTCCCTGAACGAACCCTCGTCGCACAACGCCAGGATGCGCTCGCGCGCGCCGATGGGAAAATGGTAGCCCGATTTCGGCACCACCATGAGATTGGCCTCTAGCTCCTTGTTGAAAACGATTTCCCCCGAGACGGGACACTTCGCCCACAACCCCTTCGGGATGTCCTTCTTTTTGACGACAACAGTCGAGTATTTCGGCTTGCTGAAAAGCGACATGGAGAAAAATGCGTTGGGCGGCGGCGTGGTTGTCTTAACCGTGACCGAAAGTGACGATATCCAACGTCAGGCAACCGGCGCGCCGCAGCACGCCGGCGCAGTTGTTGAGCGTGGAACCCGTGGTGAAAACATCATCGACAAGCATGTAATGCCGGCCCGGAGTTATGACCGCGCCAGGGACGAGTGCAAAGGCATTTTTTAAGTTCGCCTGCCGCGTCTTCCTGTCGAAAGTCGTCTGCGAAACGGTGTCCGCCTCGCGCCGCAGAAGCGCTTCCACGCGCGTCGCGCCGCCGGCCTCGCGCGCCAGGCAGTCCGCCAGCACGCGACTCTGGTTGAAACCGCGCTCGCGCTCCCTGCGCGGATGCAACGGCACCGGCACCAACACCGCCCCGCGCACAAAACGCAACACGTCCTCCGCCCGCCGCGCCAGCGCCGCCATATCGTCGAGCACGTAAAGCCCCCGGTGATATTTCAACTCATGCACAAGCGCGCGCGCCGCGCCGGTCAACAACGCCACCGTGCGCCCCTCCCGATAGACCGGCTCCAACCCCTCGCAATGCGGACAACGCCGCCCCGCCCCGCGCGCCTCCCCCCCCAAAGACGCCCCCTGCAGCGGATACCCGCACGTCCTGCAACACGACCCGCGCACAAGCACAATCGCCACCGCGCACTTCGCGCAAACATGACGAAGCGCCGGCGCCGCCCCGCCCTCCCCCGCCCCGCCCGAAACGCCCTCCCCGCCCGAAACGGAATCCCCGCCCGAAACGGAATCCTCCACGACATCCCCGCAACCCACGCACACACGCGGAAAAATCACATCGCCCACGGC
>JAIRTK010000490.1 GCA_031254955.1 Opitutaceae bacterium | reverse complement strand
CCGGTCTGCGGTCGTTAGGGTGTTTCATTCTGGAGTGCCGGCCTCCGCATCACCCAGTCCGTTCCCATATCGTTCTTCTTTCCTCTTTCTCTTTATCTTTCTCTTTCCTCCCCCTTCCCCCACACCCCCAACCCACCCGCACACACAGCGGCACCGCTCGGGAGAAAAAAGAAAGAGGAAAGAGAACGAGGAAGAGGAAAGAAGAAAGAGAAAGAGAAAGAGAACGAGAACGAAGAACGAGAACGAGGAATGGAGAATGGGGAATGGGGAATGGGGAACGCAGAATGGAGAACGAGGGCGCGCCCTCCGACTTGGCATCGCCCCCCTTTTTTCAAGCCACCCAAGGTGCAGGGTTGCCTCGGACGGCCTTTCCCTCCACGCTCGCCACTTTCCCAGTTCACCGCACCATGCAGGATGTAAAATTTAACGAAGTCGTCGAACAAATCTGCAAAGAAGACCCGCGCTATGACCGGCGCGCCTACTCGTTCGTTCGCGAAGCGCTCGACCACACGGTAAAGAACATTCGTAAAAAACAGACCGAGAAAGGCGCGCACACCCGCCACGTCAGCGGCCCGGAGCTTCTGGAGGGCTTGCGGCACTATGCGCTCGACCAGTTCGGCCCGCTCGTAAAAACCGTTTTTGACGCCTGGGGCATCACCCGCTGCGAGGACTTCGGCGAAATCGTCTTCAATCTCATCGACTACAAAATCTTCTCAAAAACCGAAAGCGACCGCCGGGAAGACTTCGCCTCCATCTATACGTTTGAGGAGGCTTTCGTCCGCCCCTTCCTTCCCGCCCGCAAACCGCGCGCCTTCGTCGCCGACTCCGCGACGTAAACCCGCGCCAGCGCCAGCGCCGCGCCCGCGGCGACGCCCCCTCCCCAAGAACCGTGCCTGACGACGCGGCGTTTTTTGTCTCGCGAGCCAGACGTTAACCCTTCGTCTTGTCCTCCGCATGACCGCCAAACGCACCGCCCGCCCGCGCACCCAAAAAACCCGACGCCAGCCTCCCCGCCGGCCAGCCGCCGCCCGGATATCCTCCGACCTCGCCCTCCTCGCCCCCTTCTGGCGCGAACCCGTCACGCGCACCGTCCTCCCCAACGGCCTCACCGTCCTCCTCAAACCCGACGCCTCCGCCCCCGTCGCCTCCGTGCAAGTCTGGGTGAAAACCGGCAGCATCCACGAAAACACCCACCTCGGCGCCGGCCTCTCGCACTACCTTGAGCACATGCTCTTCAAAGGCACCGCGCGCCGCGCCGGACGCGAGATTTCCGCCACCGTGCAAGCCCACGGCGGCTACATCAACGCCTACACCACCTTCGACCGCACGGTCTATTACATCGACCTCCCCTCCGACCACGCCGCCATCGCCATCGACCTGCTCGCCGACCTCGCCCTCCACTCCACCCTCCCGGAGGACGAAACCGCCCGCGAAAAAGAAGTCATCCTTCGCGAAATCGACATGTGCCGCGACGACCCCGACCAGCGCCTCTCCGAAGCCCTTTTCGGAACCGCCTTCCGCCAGCACCCCTACCGGTATCCGATCATCGGATACCGGTCGCTCTTGGCCTCCGTCACCCGCGACCAGCTCCTCGCCTACTACCGCGCCCGCTACGTCCCCAACAACATCACCCTCGTCATCGCCGGCCAGATCGACCCCGCCGCCATCCTCCCCGAAATCGACCGCCATTTCGGCTCCGCCCCCCGCGCCCCGCTCGCGCCCGTCCTCGTCCCCGACGAACCCGCCCAACTCGCCCCCCGCGCCCACCACCTCCACGAAGACGTGGAAATCACCCGCGCCGGACTCGCCTGGCAAATCCCCGGCCTCACCCACCCCGACGCCCCCCTCCTCGACCTCCTCGCCACCATCCTCGGCGGCGGCGACAGCTCCATCCTCTGGCAGGCCGTCCGCGAAAAAAAACGCCTCGTCCACGCCATCGACGCCTACAGCTGGACGCCCGGCTCCGCCGGCCTCTTCACCATTTCCTGCACCTGCGAACCGGCCCGACGCGCCCCCGCCGCCGCCGCCGTCCATGAAATCCTCGACCAATGCGCCGCCAGCCCCCGCGCGCTCACCCCCGCCCACCTCAAGAAAGCCATCCGCCAGCTCACCGTCGCCGAAATCAACACCCGCAAAACCATGAGCGGCCAAGCCGCGCGCCTCGGCGCCGCCGAAGTCGTCATCGGCGACCTCGACCACGCCCGCGTCTATTTTGAACGCCTCCACGCCGCCACCCCCGCCGACCTCCGCCGCGTGCTCAAGACCCACCTCGTCCCCGAACACCTCACAACCGTCTCGCTGAACCCCGTCGAAAACAAACCCGCCAACGCCAACGCCAACGCCACCCCCGCCGCCACCACCACCCCAGCCAACGCCAACGCCACCCCAGCCGCCGCCACTCCCGCCCTCGCCAACGCCACCCCCGCCCTCGCCACCACCCCCGCCCCCACGCCACAATTCGAAGAACTCCGCCTCCCCAACGGCGCGCGCCTCCTCCTCCAACCCGACCAGCACCTGCCCAATCTCCACCTCCGCCTCCTCCACCGCGGCGGCCCCCTCCACGAAACCCCCGGCAAACGCGGCGCCACCCAACTCCTCGCCACCCTCCTCACCCGCGACACCCGCCGCCGCACCGCCGCGCAAGTCGCGCAACACATCGAAGAAGCCGGCGGCGCCTTCTACCCCTTCGCCGGAAACAACTCCCTCGGCCTCGCCCTCGAAGTCCTGCCCACCGACGCCGCCCGCGCCCTCGCCCTCCTCGACGAAGCCATCCGCCTGCCCGCCTTCGCGCCCGCCACCTTCGCCACGGAACGCGAAGCCCAACTCGCCGCCCTGCTCCAAGACGACGACGATGTCGTCACCCACGGCCAGAAACTCCTGCGCCAAAAATTCTTCGGCCCCCACCCCCTCGCGCTCAACGCCGCCGGCGACGCCCCCGGCCTCCGCGCCCTCGCCCCCGCCGACCTCCGCGCCCTCTGGAAAAAAATCCACGTCGCCGAAAACACCATCCTCGCCGTCGCCGGCCACTTCGACCCCCGCCGCCTCGTCCCCGCGCTGAAAACCCTCCTCGCCCGCATCCCCCGCGGACGCCTCCCCGCGCCCGACGCGCCGAAACAACTCCCCGCCCACCCCGGCGCGCACACCGAACGCCAGCCCCGCGAGCAAGCCGTCGTCTATCAAGCCTACCCCGGCCCCGCGCTCCGCGCCGCCGACTACTACGCCGGCGAAGTCGCCGACGAACTCTTCAGCGGCATGAGCTCGCGCCTCTTTGAACGCGTCCGCGAAGAAAAAGGCCTCGCCTACTTCATCCGCTCCATGCGTATCACCGGACTGGATACGGCCATGTTTGCCTTTTATGCCGGCACCGCGCCCGCGCACCAGACGCGGGTCCTGGACGAAATCGACGCCGAAATCCGCCGCATCCAGACCAAAGGCCCCGCGCCCGACGAACTCGCCCGCTGCCGCACCCGGCTGAAAGCGGCCCGCCGCATGAGCCTGCAAACCAATTCCTCGCGCGCCATGCAAGCCGGCCTCAACGCCCTCTACGACCAGCCCGTGAACGACTGGCAAAATTACGACGCCCGCATCGACGCCGTGACCACCGACACCCTGCGCGCCTTTGCCCGGACCTATTTCAAAAAAGCACTCCGC
>JAIRTK010000459.1 GCA_031254955.1 Opitutaceae bacterium | reverse complement strand
CGGGCGGGGGGGGGGTGTGTTTTGTGTTTCTGGGGGTTTGTCGTGGGGGGGGTCGGGGGGGGGGGGGGGGTGGGTGGGGGGGGGGGGGGGGGTGTTGGTGGCGCGGGGGGCGGGGGGGCGGTGGATTTTGGTGGGGGCGGGTTTGGCGGCTGCGGCTGCGGCGGCGTCGGCGGGGTTGGCGCCGGCGAGGGCGGTGGTGGCGGGGTCCGGGTTGGGGGTGTTCGGGGTGGCGGGGTCTTGCGGGGCGGGGGTGGGGGCGGGTTTCCCGGAGCGGATGATGCTGGGTTTTTGCAGGGTTGCGGCGGTTGCGGCGGCTTGTTTTGCGGTGTGTTCGGCGGCGGCGGCGGCGCGGGCGAGGTGTTTGAGTTCGGCGCGTTCGGCGGCGGCGGCGCGGCGGCGTTTGTGCCAGGCGGCGAGGGCGAGGGTGGTTTTTTCAAATTCGGCGGCGATGTCTTTCGTGAAGATGAGGGTGAAGGCGGCGCAGTAGAGGGCGGCGAGCAGGAGGGCGGAGCCGAAGACGCCGAGGTTGTTTTTCAGGAGGCCGGCATAGATGAATTCGCCGGCGGCTCCGCCGAGCCGGCAGGGGAAGTAGCGGCTGGGTTCCAGTTCCGCCATCGCGGCGATGCCCGAGAGGGCGAGGACGCAGACGAGCATCGCGAGGAAGCGCGTGAGGGCGAGCAGGCGGGCGTTGCGCACGGAGACCCAGGTCATCCAGAAGAGATACACGGGCAGCAGCCAGGTGCTCAGGCCGATGTAGGTGAAGGCGAGCGAGGCGGCTTCCACGCCGGCGGCGCCGACGAGGTTGCGCGGGGCGTGGGCGGTGTTGTCGCGTTGTTCGGGCGCGTAGTCGAGGAGCGCGACGGTGAGCAGCACGCCGAGGAACAGGCAGGTGAAGAATACGCCCCAGTGGCGCGCGCGGCGCGGCGCGGCGAGGGCGGGTTTGTTTTTGTTGTCGGTGGGTTCGGGCGCGGACTTGGCCATTTTGCGTGGTGGGACGGACGGGCGGGCGGACGGGCGGCGGTAGTGGTGGTGGCGGCGGTAGTGGTGGTGGCGGCGGCTGGAGGCGGCTGGCGGTGGTGGCGGCGGTGGCGGCGGTGGCCGGCCCGGTTTGGAATTGCGAGTCTGCAAAATCGGGTTCGCGTCCGGGCGCGGTCAACGGTCAAATGCATTTTTCCAGAAATCTGGTCTGGCGGAAAGTTTTTAAGACGGAAACATCATTCAAGTCATGCAACAAGTCCTGCGTTTCCATCCTCTCTATCAAGCACGTGTCTGGGGCGGGCGCGCCCTCGAAACCGCGCTCGGGCGCGCGCTCCCCGCGCCCGCCGCCCCCGGCCAGGCGCCCGCGCCCATCGGCGAAAGCTGGGAAATCGTGGACCGCCCCGAGGCGCAATCCGTCGTCCGCGGCGGCGCGCTCGACGGTCTCACCTTGCGCCAGGCCATCGAGCGGCACGGCGCGGACATCATGGGGCCGGCGTGGCCGGTGGGGCGGGCGTTTCCCATCCTCGTGAAGTGGCTCGACTGCCGCGAACGCCTCAGCCTGCAAGTCCATCCGCCCGCGTCCGTCGCGCCCGCGCTTCAGGGCGAGCCGAAGACGGAAAACTGGTATATCGCCGAGTGCGCGCCCGGCGCGCACCTCATCGTCGGCTTGAGGCGCGGCGTCACCCGCGACCAATTCGAGCGCGCCCTCGCCGACCTCACGCTGGAAACCTGCGTGCACCGCTTCCCCGTCAGCCGCGGCGACTCCATCCTCGTGCGCAGCGGGCAGCTCCATGCCATCGACGGCGGCAATCTCATCCTCGAAATTCAGCAGAACTCCGACACCACCTACCGCGTTTACGACTGGGGGCGCGTCGGCCTCGACGGCAAGCCGCGCGCCATGCACATCGAGCAATCGCTGCGCTCCATCCAGTGGGACGACTTTGAGCCAGCGCCGTTGCGCGGTGGCGGCGGTGGTGATGGCGGCACTGGCGCTGGCGCCGAAACGGTCATCGCCGACGCCCGCGAGTTCCGCATCCGCCGCGTGCCGCTGGCCGCGGGCGAGGCCTTCCGCGTCGCCGCCGGCGAACAGGCCCGCATCCTCAGCGTCGCCGAGGGCGCCGTGCGCGAAACCACCGCCGCCGCCGCCGCCACCGCCGCCACGCTCCGGCGCGGCGACAACGCCGTGCTGCCGTTCGCCGGCGCGTTTGCGTTTGAGGCGACCGAGGCTACAGTGTTGCTCATTACGGAAAATTTCAGCTAACCTGCCTCGGCCCAACCGCTCTCCCGCTCGCTCTCCCAATCGTTCTCGTTCTCTTACTCGTTCTCGTTCTCTCAAAAAAACGATCCAGAAAGAACGAGTAAGAGTAAGAGTAAGAATAAGAGAACGAAAACGAAAACGAGAACGAGTAAAACCAACCATTCAACCCACCCGCCCGCCATGCCTGAAAACGAACCCGCCAAACCCGCCCCCACTCCCACCGACGCCACTCCCAACGATGCCGCGCCTAACGACGCCACGCCCACCGCCTCCGAACCCACCGCCCCCGCGCCCACCGCCCCCGCCCCGAAAACCGACCGGCCCGAAAAGAAAAAAGGCAAATGGCTCAAACGCATCGGCCTCGCGCTCCTCGGCTGCCTCGCCATCATCGTGATAATCTGGGTCTTCTTCCTCCCGACCATCGTCACCGGCTTCCTGCACCGGCGCACCGGCTACGAAGTCGCGCTCAAAAGCCTCTCGATCAACCCCTTCACGGCCCGCATCAGCATCGACTCCTTTGTCATCAACAACCCCAAACCCGACTACGCCGCGCCCCAATTCGTCGATCTCCCCGCCTTCAAGCTCGATGCCGCGCTCTTCTCGCTCCTCGGCAACCGCATGGTGCTGGAAGACGGCGACCTCAACCTCTCCTACGTCGCGCTCGTCCGGCCCGCCGATAAAAACGGCGTCTCAAACGCCCGACTCTTTGTTGATCGCCTCACCGGCGCCGCCGCGCCGCCCGCCAAAGACGGCAAACCCGCCGAACCCAAACCCGCGCCCGGCAAAACCGAACCCGCCGAATTCCTCATCAAACGCCTCCACGTCCGCATCGGCAAAGTCATCATGATCGACGAAGCCAAAAACACCCGCAAGGAACTCGACATCAACTTCGAGCACACCTACGAAAACGTCACCGACGTGAAACAATTCATCACCGCCGACCTCGCCCGCAGCCTCCTCGGCCTCGGCAGCCAGCTCTCTGACCTCATCCCCGGCGAAGCCGGCAAAACCCTCGACGGCGTCTTCAAAAAAGGCATCGACTTCCTCACGCCGGCGGAAGACGGCACCGGCGCCGGCGGCAAAGTCATCAAAGGCCTGCTCGACAAACTTGATTCCAAGAAAAAGGAATAGTTAACTCGGCGGTTCAACCTATGACCGCATCCGAAAACGCTGAACCGCTGAAAACCACCAACGCCGCCGCCGAACCCGCCGCGAGCCAACCCGCGCCCGACGACACCCCATCAGCGTCGTCCGGTTCGGCAGCGCCGGGCGTCCTTCCCAAGGACGGCACACCCAAGAACGGCGCGCCCCCGCCCCCCCCGCCCGCCGCCGCCCCACCAGCCGGCAACCCCGCCACCGGCACCCCCGCCGCCGTCGGCAAACCCACCGCCGCCGACACCCAGCCTCCGCCCGCCGTCGCCCCCACCGGCACCCAACCCTCACCCGCCGCCACTCAAGCCCAGTCCGCCGCCGCCGCCACCACCCAACCCCCGCCCGTCGCCGCCCAAGACGCCACCCTCACCCTGACCGCGGAACTCGCCGCGGCCAGAAAACAGGCCGCCGACAACTACGACCGCTACATCCGCGCCGCCGCCGACCACGAAAATTTCCGCCGCCGCGCGCTTCGCGAGAAAGACGAAATCCGCCTCTACGCCGCCAGCCGCGTGCTTGAGGACCTCTTTCCCATCCTCGAAGCCCTCGCCCTCGGCATCAACGCCGCCAAGGCCCCCGGCGCCGACTCCGCCACCCTCGTCAACGGCATGACCCTCGTGCTCGACCAGTTCAAGACCGCCCTCGCCGGCCACGGACTCAAGGAAATCCACCCCGAAGGTGAAAAATTCGATCCCAACCACCACGAAGCCATCGCCACCCGGCCCAGCGCCGAAGTCCCCGAAGGCAGCATCATCCAAGTCTTTCGCACCGGCTACGCGCTCAACGGCCGCGTCCTCCGCCCCGCCGCCGTGATCGTCTCCTCGGGGGAAAAGTAGAAGTTGAAAAAATACAAAACCATAGAATCCCGAAAAACATAAACCGCCTTAAAAAATCCAATCTCCCAGACAAACAGACCAACCACAAACCAACCGCGAATGAGTGCCAATGTCCGCGAATGCCCTGAGCATTATGACCGCCATAATAAAAAAGCCCCCACCTGTTTCTTATTATTCACCTCCATTCACATCCATCCACCTCCATCCACCTCCACCCACCCCCATCTACGTCCATTCGCGTCCATTCTGTCCATTCCGTCCATTCCGTCCATTAGCACACCCATTCGCGATTAAAAAAGACCCTCCAACCCGCCCGCAATAAAACCACCTTGTATAACACCATATAAATCCTCCCAGCCCCCGCCACCCGCGCCACCTGAGCACCACCCAGCGCCGCCTCGTGCGCCACCAGCGCACCGCCTAGCGCGCCACCCGCCTCGCCACCGCCCCACGCCCGCCACATTTCTTAATCCTGATTCCCAATTCCCAATTCCCAATTCCTGATTCCTAATTCCCGATTCCCAATTCCTAATTCCTAATTCCTAATTTCCCACATGGCCAAGGAAGACTACTACGAACTGCTCGGCGTTGACAAAACCGCCGGCGAGGAAGACCTCAAAAAAGCCTACCGCAAAAAAGCAGTCCAATACCATCCGGACAAAAACCCGGGCAACAAAGAGGCGGAAGAAATGTTCAAGAAAGTTTCCGAAGCCTACGAAGTGCTGAAAGACCCGCAAAAACGCGCCGCCTACGACCGCTACGGCCACGCCGCGTTCGCCACCGGCGGCGGCGCGCGCGGCCCCGGCGGCGGCATGGGCGGCTTCCACGACCCCTTCGACATCTTCCGCGAAGTCTTCGGCGGCGGAGCCGGCGGCGGCGGCATCTTCGAGCAATTCTTCGGCGGAGGCGGCGGCGGAAGCGGCGGCGGCGGACGGGATGGCGCCGACCTCCGCTACGACCTCGAAATCACCCTCGAAGAAGCCGCCTCCGGCGTGGAAAAAGAAATCGCCTTCCGCAAAGCCGCCACCTGCGAACGCTGCCACGGCTCCGGCGCCGAACCAGGCAGCAAACGCGTCACCTGCCCCACCTGTCGCGGCTCCGGCCAGGTGCGCCGCTCCGCCGGCATCATCACCTTCACCCAACCCTGCCCCGCCTGCGGCGGCGCCGGCTCGAAAATAGAAAAACCCTGCGCCGCCTGTCGCGGCGAAGGCCGCACCCCGCAAACCGTGAAAGTCAACGCCCCCATCCCCGCCGGCGTGGACACCGGCTCGCGCCTCCGCAAATCCGGCCTGGGCGAAGCCGGGATCTCCGGCGGCCAGCCGGGCGACCTCTACATCGTCATCCACGTGAAAGACCACGACCTCTTCGAGCGCCAGGACGACGACCTCTTCTGCGAGATACCGATAAAATTCACCCTCGCCGCCCTCGGCGGTTCCATCGAGATCCCCACCCTCTTCGGCAAAGGCACGCTCAAAATCCCCCCCGGCACGCAAAGCGGCACGACCTTCCGCATCAAAGGCAAAGGCATGCCCAGCCTGCGCGGCCAGCATCAAGGCGACCAAATCGTCCGCGTGCACGTGGAAGTGCCCGCCAAACTCACCGCCGACCAACGCAAAGCCCTCGAAGCCTACGCCGCCGTCATGGGCGACCCGCACGACCCGGAGCCATCCAAGGGCTTTTTCAAAAACCTCTTCAAGGACGACTGACGCCCCCGCCTCCCCGTATCCATTATCACAACGAAGCCGCAAAGACCACGGAGGAAAGGGGGAATGCCATTCCCCAATGAGATTTTGTCTTTAATACCAATTCCCAATGAGATTTATCCTTTTGTAGTCCGATTTTGCTCTTTCTCTTTATTCTTTATCTTTCCTCTTTCTCTTCCTTCCTCCCATTACTGGTTGGAAACGAGGAGAA
>JAIRTK010000418.1 GCA_031254955.1 Opitutaceae bacterium | reverse complement strand
GTGGCCGCGCGGTGGCCTCGGGGGGGGGGGGGGGGGGTTTTTTTTTTTCTTGGGTAAAGGGGCGGTTCCTCGCGGGTGGCCGGGGTGCGGCCTCCCTACGGGCGCTTCCGCGCCAAGGGGCGTTTCCCGTGCGACAGGATAGGAAATGCTCTATTTTACTTTGTTAAACCTTTGATGTTAAGCAGTGTCCGGGCGACAAGCCTCGGCGGGGCGCCGCGGGCGCTCCATGCCCGGCTTGCGCGGGGGCCGCTTTTGCCTCATGACAACCGGCGCTTCTGCTCCGTCCGTGGAAAATCCAGCCCGCACCGCCGATTTTTTTGCCCGCCGCGACGCGCGCCTTGCCGCGTTGCGCGAAACCCTCGCCGCGCTCTTGCGCGGCCAGCCGCGCATCACGCTCGAAATCGGCTGCGGCCACGGCCACTTCCTCACCGCCTATGCCGCCGCGCATTCAGTGCCGCTTTCCGCCTTTCACCAGCTTTCAGCCGACGGCCAGCCGCCGCAAACGCCTTTTTGCGTCGGCATCGACCTCATCGGCGAACGCATCGCGCGCGCGCGTCGCAAAGCCGTCCGCGCCAGACTCGAATCGCGGCTCGCGTTCCTTCAGGCCGAGGCGGGGGAATTTCTCGCCTCGCTGCCGGACGGCACGGGTTTTGCCGATATTTTTATCTTGTTCCCCGATCCGTGGCCGAAACGCCGCCACCACAAAAACCGCCTCATCCAGCCCCAAATCCTCTCGGCGCTCGCCGCGCGCTCCGGCCCCGGCACGCGCCTGTGCTTCCGCACCGATTACGCTCCTTATTTCGAGGACGCATGGGAAACCATGGCTGCTCATGCGGACTGGAAGATTGATTCCGCGCTTCCCTGGCCGTTTGAACAGGATACCGTCTTTCAAAATCGTGCCAAAATGTATCAATCTTTTATCGCCCGACGGGTTTCGTGAGCGGATTTGAATATTTTTTATTCGTTTGTATGAAAATAAGTTAAAAATGGCGTTCAAAAACGGAAACCCGCCGGTAAAGGCTTTACTGCCGGACATAAGCACTTTTTATTTCTGTGATTGATGCGGGAACGGATAGTTGCCCGCGTCGTCACCCTCTCTTACATCGACCTTTCCTGCCCGCGCATCTTCGCACCATGATACGAGGTAAAAGACCCATTCTGCTGACCACGCTCTCCTGCTTGTTTGCAACATCTGGTTTCGCGTCCGGGGAAGGCGTTTCATCCCATGCCGTGCCGCTGCTGGATTTCGGCGGCGGCTGGGCCATTACCAACAGCATGGCGACAGGCTGGGCGGTGTCGCTGGTCCTTATCCTGGGCGTGGTTGCGTTGCTGCGAAACCCGCGCGTCATCCCCGGCAGGGCGCAGGCGGTTTTCGAGGCGTTGCTTGAGGGGTTGCGCGGGCTGCTGGAGCCTATCGTCGGGAAAAAAGCCTTCCCCGCGATTTTTCCGCTGCTGGCCACGTTCTTTCTTTTCATCCTGTTGCAAAACTGGATGGGGCTTTTGCCCGGAGTCGGGACCGTGGGCATCGAGAAAGACGGGCACATGGTCCCGTTTGTCCGCCCCTTTACCGCCGACTTCAATGGCACCGCCGCGCTGGCGATCGTGTCCTTCGTCGCATTTTTGCTGGTCATTTTCAAATACGCCGGGCCGCGAGCCGTCCTCCATGACTGGTTCGGCAACAAGGCCGACAAAAAGGAAACGCCGCGCGCGCTCTATTATATGCTCGGCGTCATCTTTCTGCTGGTCGGCCTGATCGAGGTCTTCTCGGTGGCAATCCGCCCCGTCACGCTTTCCGTGCGCCTCTTCGGCAACGTCTTCGGCGGCGAAAGCCTCCTGCACGGCACCGGTTACTTCTTTCTGTTCTATTTCATGGAAATGCTTGTCGGCCTCATCCAGGCCCTCGTGTTCACGCTCCTGAGCGCCACCTACATCGGCCTCATCTGCAACCACGAGGACGGCGGGCACGGCGCGGGGCCTGACGACCACAAATCCCCCGCGCCCATCCCGCGCGCCCGCTAGCACCCATCCGCACACTTTGCCGCCGGGAGCGTGCCCAACTCGCGCGCACGGCGACAACTCCAACCACCAAAATACACATCACCATGAACGAAATCCTCGCTCAAGCCACCACCGCCGGCATCACCGGCAACATCACCAGCGCGCTCGGCCTGCTCGGCGCCGCCATCGGCGTCGGACTCATCGGGAACAAGGCCGCCGAAGCCGTCGGACGCAACCCCGGCGCGTCCGGCAAAATCCTCGTCCAAGCCATCATCGCCATGGCGCTGGCCGAAGGCCTCGGCATCCTCTCGCTGATCCTCTCCTGATCACCGGGCCGCCCTGCCGGCGCGGGGCTTTCCCCGCCCGCCAAGGCCCCGGCCTGCCACACCCGCGCAGCGCACCCGCCAAAACTCATGCCAAACACCATCATCCTTGCCGCCGCGACCGCCGCGACCCACTCCGGCGGCATCGTGGAAAAACTCGGAATCGAACCGAAAGCCATCATCGTGCAGATGATCAGCTTCCTGATTCTTTTCGCGGTTTTATACAAATTCGGCATCAAGCCGGCCATCAACACCATGGCCGAACGCCAGAAAAAAATCGCCGACGGCCTCGACTACGCCGAAAAAATGAAAGCCGAACTCGCCGCCGCCCAAGCCCGCGGCGAGGAAATCTTCCGGGACGCCTCGCTCAAGGCCCGGCAAATCATGGCCGACGCCCAGCAATCCGCGAAAACATTCGCCGACGCCCAGCAAAAAGAAGCCATCGAAAAAGCCGGCGACATCCTCGCCAAGGCCCGGCAAGCCGTCGAACTCGAACACAAAAAAATGCTCGCCGACGCCCGCCACGAAATCGCCCGCCTCGTCGTCGCCACCACCGAACGCGTCCTCGCCAAACAACTCACCGACGCCGACCGCGCCTCCTACAACGAAGCCGCGTCGCGGGAACTCATCAAAAACTGAGCCACGCCCTCCCGCCGCCCTCCCGCCTCCCGCCGCCCGCCGACCGACCGCCGCCTCCCGCCCGCCGCTCCCGCCGATGAAACCCGACAAAGCATCCCGCCAGCTCGCCCGCCAATTATACACCCTCAGCCTCGCGGCGGACGGACGCGTCTCCCCTGAACGCGTGACGGGCATCCTCGCCTGCCTCGAAAAAAATCCCCCGCCGCGCCGCCACCTCCCCACCCTCAAAGCCTTTCGCGCCCTCGTCGCCACCGCGCTCGCCCGCGGCGAAGCCCGCATCGAACACGCCGGCCCGGTCTCCGCCGCCACCATCCAGACCATCGCCGCCGCGATGACGGCCCGCTACGGACGCCCCATCGCGCCCTCCGCGAAACCCAACCCCGCGCTCCTCGCCGGCATCCGCGTCCGCGTCGGCGACGACCTCTACGACACCTCCGTCTCCGCCCGCCTCGCCGGACTCGCCGCCCGCGAAGGCTAATGAAAAAAAGGGAATATATAATGAGGAATGATAAAAAAAATCTTCCGGAACGAACCTATCAATACGGACATCGCGCGATTGCGCTCTCCGACACCCTCCCCAACACAAAACTGGCGCAGCCGCCGGGAATGCACATGTTGCGTGCAGGGACCTCGCTCGGCGCCAACTATAGCGAAGCCGACTTCGGACGCGGCAATTATCACCCTCATTCGCCGCGCAAAGAAAAACCCCCGCAGAAACCCGGAGAAATCCGAGGATAATTAACCGCTGTTCACGCCAACCGCCCGCCGCGTCCACATTATACATTTCTCATTTTATATTCCACATTCGAATCGCCCGCCATGAGCATCATTGAACAAATCGAGGCACAAATAACCCAACTCAGCACCCGCGCGACCAAACGCAACACGGGGACGATTCGCGCCGTCGCCGACGGCGTCGCCACCATCGACGGCCTCTCCGCTGTCATGTATAACGAAATGGTGCGCTTCCCCGGCGGCGCCATCGGCATCGCCCTCAACCTCGGCGAAACCGAAGTCGGCACCATTGTCCTCGGCGACATTTCCCAACTCAAAGAAGGCGACGAAGTCCAGACCACCGGACGCCTCCTCTCCGTCCCCGTCGGCAAAACCCTCCTCGGCCGCGTCGTCGACGCCCTCGGCAACCCCGTTGACGGCAAAGGCCCCCTCGACGCCAAAGAAACCTATCCCGTCGAACGCATCGCCCCCGGCATCATCGCCCGCAAGTCCGTCTCCCAAGCCCTCTTCACCGGCATCATGGCCATCGACTCCATGATTCCCATCGGACGCGGCCAGCGCGAACTCATCATCGGCGACCGCGGCACCGGCAAAACCGCCATCGCCATCGACACCATCATCAACCAAGCCAAAATCAACAAAATCGGCCTCGCCTCCGGCGACCCGAAATTCCGCCCCGTTTACTCCATCTACGTCGCCGTCGGCCAGAAAAACTCCAACATCGTCCGCACCCTCTCCACCCTCGAAGCCGCCGGCGCGCTCGACTACACCATCATCGTCGCCGCCCCCGCCGCCGACAACCCCGCCAACCAATACATCGCCCCCTACGCCGGCGCCGCGATGGGCGAATGGTTCATGGAAAACGACATGGACGCCCTCATCGTCTATGACGACCTCTCCAAGCACGCCGTCGCCTACCGCCAAATCTGCCTCATCCTGAAACGCCCCTCCGGCCGCGAAGCCTATCCCGGCGACGTTTTTTACCTCCACTCCCGCCTCCTCGAACGCGCCGCCCGCCTCGACGGCAAAGGCTCCCTCACCGCCCTCCCCATCGTCGAAACCCAAGCCGGCGACGTCTCCGCCTACATCCCCACCAACATCATCTCCATCACCGACGGCCAAATCTTCCTCGAAACCGACCTCTTCAACCAAGGCACCCGCCCCGCCGTCTCCGTCGGCCTCTCCGTCTCCCGCGTCGGCTCCGCCGCCCAAATCAAAGCCACCAAACAAGTCGGCGGAAAACTCAAAGGCGAACTCGCCCAATTCCGCGAACTCGCCGCCTTCGCCCAATTCGGCTCCGACCTCGACGCCCGCACCAAAGCCCAACTCGACCGCGGCTCCCGCATCGTCGAACTCTTCAAACAACCCGCCGCCGCGCCGATCCCCATCGAACAACAAGTCGTCACCCTCTGGGCCATGCAAAACGGCTATTACGACGACCTCGCATTAAAAACCGTCGCCCCCGCCGCCGCCAGCCTCCGCAAATTCTTCACCGCGCGCCAGACCGCGCTCCTGGACGAAATCCGCACCCAAGCCAAACTCGACGCCACCACCGAAGCCAGACTCAAGACCGCCGCCGACGAGTGGAAAACCACGCAACCCAAAACCTGATAAAAAACCAGCCCGGCCCGCCAACCAGCAGCCCGCCCGGCCCGACAAACCCATGCCCTCCACCCGAGACATCCGCCGCCGGATCAAATCCGTCAAAAACACCCGCCAGATCACCAAGGCGATGGAACTCGTCGCCTCCTCGAAAATGAAAAAAGCGCAACAAGCCGCGGTGGCCGGACGCCCCTACGCCCGCCTCCTCGCCACCATGCTTGCCAGCCTCGCGCACCGCGTGGAAGACAAGGACAACCTCCACCCCTTCCTCATCCGCCGCGAAATCAAAACCCGCGGCATCCTCCTGCTCACCACCGACAAAGGCCTCTGCGGCCCGCTCAACTCCAACCTCTTCCGCCTCATCGCCGACATCCAGACCCCCGCCAAGTTTGTCGCCGTCGGCCGCAAAGGCGCCCAATACCTCGCCCGCACCGGACGCGACCTCCTCGCCGACTTCATCATCAGCGACCGCGTCACCTTCGCCGAAGTCCGCGTCATCATCGAATTTCTGGTCAAACACTACCTCGACGGCGTCATCGACACCCTCGAAGTCATCTACCCCCATTTCAAAAACACCCTCGTCCAGCAACCCTCCATCGCCCCCGTCCTCCCGCTCGACAATCTTGCCGCGATGGTGGAACGCCTGAAAAAACAGACCGGCGTCGAATCCCCCTCCGACACCCGCGACATGCTCTTCGAGCCAGGCCCCGCCGAAGTCCTCAACGCCCTGCTCCCCTTCTACATCAACCGCACCATCCACCAACTCGCGCTCGCCGCCAAAGCCTCCGAGCACAGCGCCCGCATGGTCGCGATGAAGACCGCCAAGGACAACGCCACCAACCTCCTCGACGACCTCACGCTCAAATACAACAAAGCCCGCCAAGCCGCCATCACCAACGAAATCCTCGAAATCGCCGCCGCCAGCTTCGCGACGGGA
>JAIRTK010000388.1 GCA_031254955.1 Opitutaceae bacterium | reverse complement strand
GCGCCGCCCCGCCGCCCAAGGATAGTCCAAGGGAAAACGGGGCGGGCCGACAGGTCGGCCCGTCCAAAGCGGCGACAGGTCGCCGCACTCCATAAGAGACCCGCCGCGTAACATCAGTTCGTAACTGAAATTTCGCCATCGCGTAACCTCAGTTATGGAATGCTCTTTTTGTTAACCGAGATTAATACCATTTCCGAATCCGTTTTGGACTTTAGCAAACCCTGTCCATTTGGACAGTAGTATAATACCCATTCCCAATGAAAATCACTCTTTTGTAGGGGCGTCGCTTGCGACGCCCGGCTTGATAACCGTGCTCTAGCAAAGGCCGTGCTCCAGCAACGGGCTTCGCAAGCGAAGCCCCTACATGGCTCTGCTTCTAAAGTGTAACGTTCATTGGGAAAGGGTATGACGCGAGGCAGTGCGGGCCGTGTGGCCGTGCGATTCGGGTGGCAGGGCGTTTCAGGGGCACGGGCGGTTTGGGTGACACGGGCGAGTCGCCCATGCCACTCCATCTCATGGGTGGAGTCGCCCATGTCACGCAACCCAGCCTCCCTAACTCATGGGCAGGGTCGCCTATGTCGCTCAATCTCATAATAAGCCGCATTGCGCAACCTCAGTGATATCATTTGCGGCTTGTTTTCGGGATGAGCGATCCGGCCTCGCGGTGGAGGCGCTCGCGGGCGAGGATGATGGATTGGCGCAGGCGGGTTTTCAGCACTTCTGGGGGCGGCAGCGCGGTCAGGTAGTCGGCGACGTGAATGTTGTTTTTGCGCAGTTGCAGAAGTTCGACGTGCTCGTCGTTTTTTCCGGCGCAAAGGATGATGCCCACTGGCGGCTCCTCGCCGGCGATTCGTTCATGTTTTTCAAGCCAGCGCAGATAAAGCTCCATCTGCCCGGCGTGGGCGGCTTCGAATTCCCCGATTTTGAGTTCAATGGCGACGAGCCGGCGCAGGCGGCGATGATAAAAGAGGAGGTCGAGGGCGTAATCGCGCTTGTCGATGGTCAGGCGTTTTTGCCGGGCAAGGAAGGCGAAATCCCCGCCAAGCTCGGCGATGAAGCGTTGCATTTCCACGAGGATGGCGGACTCCAGGTCCTTTTCCGACCAGCAGTCGGCGAGGCCGAGAAAATCAAGGATATACGGGTCGCGGAGCGCGAGGTCGGGCGTGAGGCGGTCTTCCTCGCGCAGGAGGCGCAGGTCGCGGGCGATGGTTTTTTCGGGTTTTTTGGAAATGGCGGTGCGCTCGAAGAGCAGGGAGTTGATTTTCCGCTGGAGCGCGCGCGTGCTCCAGCGCTCGACGCGGCACAACTCGGCGTAGAACTCGCGTTTGAGCGGGTCGGCGATGTAGATGAGCGATTTGAAGTGGGACCACGTCAATTGTCTCCGCAGTGCGGAGACAATTTGCTCTTCGGGGAAAGCCTCGGCGAATTGCAGCATGTGACGCAGGTTTTTTTCGCCGAAGCCGTGTCCGTAGTCGCATTCAAGTTCGTCGGCGAGCGTGCGGATGATTTCTTCGCCGTAATCGGCGCGTTTTCCTTTCAGGACATCGGCGCGGATGCGCGCGCCGATTTGCCAGTGGAGCGTGGTGAGGGTGGCGTTGACGGTCGCCGCCGTCTGTTCGCGGGCGGTGTCAATGAGCTGGCGGATGTCGGCGGCCAAGCCGGGCAGTCGCGCGGGGCGGCTGGGGGATGTCCATGCACGCGGGAGGATGGCGGGGCGGGACGCGCCGCTTGGCGTCTTGGTTGTCGAGTTTCGTTTTTTGCCGGTCATGCGTGGGGTTGCCTTGGTGGAAAACTCACCGGCGCGCGCGGCGGGCCTCGACGAGTTGGCGGAGGGTTTCGTCGAGGGTGACGGAGATGTCCCACGCGGGGTAGTGGGCGCGCATTTTGCGCAGGTCGCTGTAGTAGCAGATGTGGTCGCCGGCGCGGTTTTGCTCCACGTAGGCGTGGATTTGTTTTTTGCCGCTGTGCTTTTCCACCAGCGCGAAGGCTTCGAGGATGGAGCAGGAGTTGGCCTTGCCGCCGCCGATGTTGTAAACCTCGCCGGCCCGGGGCGCGGCGGCATAGGCGGCCATGAAGCGGGCCACGTCGAGCGAGTGGATGTTGTCGCGCACCTGCTTTCCTTTGTATCCAAAGATACGATACTCGCGGCCTTCGAGGTTGCATTTCACGAGGTAGGAGAGGAAGCCGTGCAGCTCCACGCCGGAGTGGTTGGGGCCGGTCAGGCAGCCGCCGCGCAGGGCGCAGGCGGGCAGGTTGAAGTAGCGGCCGTATTCCTGCACCAGGATGTCGGCGGCGAGCTTCGAGGCGCCGAAGAGGGAGTGCTTCGATTGGTCGATGGTGAAGGTCTCGGCGATGCCGTGCGCGTGGGCCGGGTCGGCGTAGTCCCAGCGGGTGTCCAGCTCGGCGAGCGCGATGCGGTTGGGCGCGTCGCCGTAAACCTTGTTGGTGGACATGTGGATGAAGGGCGACTCGGGGCAGGCTTGGCGCGCGGCTTCGAGGAGGTTGAGCGTGCCGACCGCGTTGGTGTCGAAGTCGTCGAAGGGGATCGCGGCGGCGCGGTCGTGCGAGGGCTGCGCGGCGGTGTGCACGATGACCGAGGGGCGAAGCTCCCGCACCAGCGCCAGCACGCCGGCGCGGTCGCGGATGTCCAGTTCATGATGGTGGAAACCGGGCAGCTCGCGCGCCAGCCGCGCTTGGTTCCAGCGCGTGTCGCCTTGCGGTCCGAAGAAGACCGCGCGCTGGTTGTTGTCCACGCCGTGGATGGCGTAGCCAAGCTCGCGCGCGAAATACGCGCACACTTCCGAACCAATGAGACCGGACGAGCCGGTGACTAACAGTGTTTTGGGCATGGGTGATTTGCGAAGAAAACAACACAAATTAAAAAAGGGTGCGGCGCGAACAAAAATCCATTGGGGGTGGGGGGGAGAGAGAGAAAGGGGAGAAGAGGCGCGGTATGTTTCACAGTGAGGCCATGCGTCCGGGATAGTCCGGGATTCTTTCTTCTTTTCCTCTTTATCTTCCTCTTTCTCTTTATCTTTATCTTTTCTCTTTCTTCTACGGGCGATGTTGCTGTGTGTGTGGTGATGGGTGTGTGGGGAGAGAGAAGAAAGAGGAAAGATAAAGATAAAGAGAAAGAGGAAGATAAAGATAAAGAGGAAAAGACTTGTTCGCTAACACCCTGTTTTCGCCGTGATGCAAAATTCAAGTTGTTTCCAAAAATGGCCGAAGGCGGTGTTTTTTGAACGGCGCTATCTGCCATGAAGCATTTTCGCCCACCGGACCAGCTTCCGCTCGCTTGGCACGCTTATGCCAATGGCGAACAAGATCGGGTGCTTTGGCGGCGCAGCCGGATGGCGGCGGGTTGCGTAGATTGAGTGGCATGGGCGTCCCCGCCCATGAGTCCGGGAGGTTTGCGGCGCGGAGTGTCGTCCGCAGGCGAGTCGCCCGTGCCACCGGAACCGCTCTGCCACACAAACCGCACGGCCACGCGGTTCACACTGCCTCGCGTTAATCTCGGTTACCAAAAGGAGCATTCTATCACTGAGGTTACACGCTGCGTGGCTACGTAGCTGCGTAGCGCCTGATCTCGCGTCGGGCCACGGATGGTACGTGCGGTCTCCCACGCGCACGGCCTGACACAAGGTCAGGCCCTTGTTGTTTGGCGATGTGGTAAGGTGGCGGGCGTTCAATCGAAGCGCTCCCCCGCAAACTGGTTCGACGGGGGAGCCTTCGGGCGGATGACCCGGACGGGCCGGC
>JAIRTK010000319.1 GCA_031254955.1 Opitutaceae bacterium | reverse complement strand
GACGCCACCGGCGCGCGCACCCGCGAAATCCCTCTGGCCGCCGGCGACGGCGGCGCGCTCACCCTCCGCCTCGCCACCATCACCGCCGACGGCACGCAACTCGCCTACGAACTCGCCCGGTAGCCCCATCCCGCCACGCGCGCGCGTCTTCCCGCTTCTTTTTATCGTGAACAATCTCCGCCTCACTCCCCCGTCGCCGTTCCCATGCCGCCTCGCCCGTGTCCTGATTCTCCCACTCGCCGTGCTGGCCGGCGCCCGCGCCGCCACCTTTCCGGACGCGCCTGACTTTCCCAAGCCGGAGCCGGAAAAAACGTTTGCCGATCTCAAAATCCTGCAACCCGACGGCTCCGCCTGCCGCGCGCCGCGTGAAGACTGGGAAGGCGCGCGCCGCCGCGCCGCCGCCTCGCCCGCATGGAAAAAATGGACCGATGAACAACGCGCCGCCGCCGATGCCTGGATGACGCGCAACCGGGACCGTGCCGGATGGGAAGCCGGCTGGAATCACGAATTCATCAGCCCCGCCGATGGCGCCTGGCTTGTCTGGACGGAGGACGTGCCGGGCGAGGACACCGCCTTTGTCAAAAGCCGCTCCGGTGAAAAAATCGCGGTGTCGGAAAAAGACACGCCCAAAATCTTTCGCGCATGGGTTGGCGCCTTCCGCAAACAACATGCCCTCGAAATGGGGAACATCGCCTCCGTGTATCAATTCACCGGGGACAAACGCTACGCCGAGTGGGTATGCTCGCAGCTCGATTTCTACGCCGCCAACTACGATTCGTGGGGCCGGGGCGTGGCGCAGCGCAAGGACTCGCACCTCGGTTATCAAAGCCTCGATGACGCCGTGATCGTATCGCGCCTCGTGGAGGCCGCCCGGCTCGTTTTCGACTCCCCGGCGGCCACGCCCGCGCGCCGCCGGGCCTGGCTCGACCAACTCTTCAGGCCCGAGGTGGAGCTTCTCAACCGAAGCCGTCAGGTCATCCACAACATCGCGCTCTGGCAGCGCGCCACGCAGGCGCAAGTCGCGCTGCTTTACCGCGACGAAACCCTGCTGGAACAGGCGATGGGCGGGCGCTTCGGGTTGCGCGAACAGATCCGCCGCGGCGTCACCAGCGACTACCTCTGGGCCGAGCAATCCATGGGCTACAACGACTTCGTCGTCATGGCCACCGCCCCGCTGTTCACCTTTGCCGGTCTCGTCGGCCAGGCCGACCGCATCCGGGAGGAAGCCGCCATCGTGCAAAACCTCATGCTCGCGCCGCTTCTGCTCCGTTTCCCCGACGGCACGCTTCCCAACCCCTCGGACAATGGAGAACGCCCGCGCGCCCCCTCCGGCTGGCTTGCCCGCGCCTGCCGCGTCTGGCCCACCCCGCTCGGCCTCGCGCTCGCCTCGCGCTCCGGCGAGCGTTCGTGGGAATCCCTGCTCGATCCCCCGGAAAAAATCACCGGCTTCGAGACCGCTTCCGCCGCGCCGCCCCCCGTCGTCTCGCGCAGCATGGAATCCACCCGCTTCGCGCTGCTTAAACAAGGCCGCTGGCAGGTGTTTTTCCACTACGGACAGCTTCTGGAATCACACTACCAGAGTGAGGCGCTCAACTGGTCCGCCTCGTTCGACGGCGTGGACATCAGCCACGACCCCGGCAATGTCGGCTACGGAGCGCAAAGCACCAAGTGGTATTACCGCCGGGGCCTCAACCACAACGTGCCGCTCATTGATGGCGAAGGACAGCGCGCCTGGGCGCCGGGGGAACTGGTGCGCTTTGACGCGGAGGCGGGCGTGATGGAGGCCGCGCAGCCCTTTTACTGGCCGCCCGGCAACACCCGCATGCCGCCGTGGGGCTGGGAAACCGCGCCGGAGTCGTTGCGCTCGGGCACGGGCGCCGGCGCCCGCAGGAGCCTCCGCATCGAGGGCGACGCGCTGGTCGAGGAAACCGGCGTCGCCCTTGCCGCCGCCGGAGTGACCGCGCGCCTCGGCCTCGCCCTGCATTTGCAGGGGCAAGTGCTTCCCGTGCAAACGCGCGACGGCCCCTTGTTCCGCTCGGTGAGCGAAGCGGAGTTCGTGAACGGACGCCCGAAAACATTCTCCTATTGGCGGGACGTGCGCTCCGCCGCCTGCCGGGACCGCGCGGCGCTCGATGTGCGGTTCGCCGACGGCCTGGTCATGCGCGTGGAATTTGCCATCCCCGGCGGCGGAGCCTTCACGCTGTATCACGGCTCGTCGCCCGATCTGCCGCCGCCGGCCCGCCGCGCCGGTTTTTATCTGGAACTCGACGAACCGCGCGCGGAAGCGAAGTTCGTCACAACGATCCGCCCGGCCCGCGCGGGCGCCGGCCATGCCGTCCGCGAACGAAAATGACGCCTCGTGCGGGTTATTTTGTCATAGATTCCAAATCCTGTTAATTTCACCCGGAAAACAAACCCGAAATGATAATAGCATCCCATTGCACCATGACTGGATTCCCTGCCATGCGAAAGACCCTCGCCCATGTTTTTATGCACGCCGCCGCGTGGCTTCTGCTCGCCGGCATTCCGGCCGGGGCCGAGGAAGAACCCCGGGCGGCGGGCGCGCCCCAGCCGCCAAAAAACAAACACCCCGAGTATGCCCAGGTTGAGGACATTCCCGGCCTGCCCCGCGTGCTGCTGCTCGGCGACTCGATATCCATTGGCTACACCCTTCCCGTGAGGGCAAGGCTCAAAGAGGTGGCAAATATCCACAGGCCGCCCGAAAATTGCGCGTCTACCGCCAGGGGACTGCGACAACTCGACACTTGGCTGGGCGCCGGAAAATGGGATGTGATTCATTTCAACTTCGGCTTGCACGATATAAAATACCTCGACAAGGCCGGAAAATACGTGCCGCCCGACAAGGGCGCGCAGGTGACATTGCCGGAACACTATGAAAAAAACCTCCGGACGCTGGTCCGCCGCCTGAAGGGCACCGGGGCGGCGTTGATTTTTGCCACGACCACGCCCGTGCCCGCCGGCGCCCTGGCCCGTGTCGAGGGCGACGCCATTTTATACAACAGGATCGCCGCCAAAATCATGAAGGAGGAGGGGGTGGCGATAAACGACCTGTTCGCGTTCGCCCTGGAAAAGCAGGCCGAAATCCAATTGGAGCGCAATGTGCATTTCACAAAACACGGTTATCAACTCATGGCGGACAGGGTTGCGGAAAAAATAAAAACCGCGCTGAAGGCGCGTGAAAGGCAATGAGCAAAATCCGTTTTAATCGCGGAAGCGCGAAAGGACGGAAGGCGCGGAAATTATTTTGCGATGATTATCTCTCACGAACTTCCGTTTTTCCGCCCTTCCGCGCTTCCGCGATTAAAAAAATTTAACCATCATGAAAAAGCATCGGGACAGTTTGAGGAATCCGTTTTAATCACGGAAGCACGGAAGGACGGAAGGCGCGGAAGTCATTTTGCAATGATTGGTTCTCACGGACTTCCGTTTTTCCGTGCTTCCGTGATTAAAAAATTTTAACCATCATGAAAAAACTATTGTGACAGTGTGAAAAATTCGTTTTAATCGCGGAGGCGCGGAAGGACGGAAGGCGCGGAAATTATTTTGCGATGATTATCTCTCACG
>JAIRTK010000271.1 GCA_031254955.1 Opitutaceae bacterium | reverse complement strand
AATGAGAACCAGCATTCAGTGCCGCGCAAAACATGCTATTTTTATAGCAGGCACCCTTTTGTTTTCCGCATCCATCGGGCAACCACAATCCTCCGCCCAATCCATGCCTACGGCTGAAGCCCCCGTCGTCGAGATGGAACCTTATGTTGTCAGGGACGAGCGCATCCTGCCCAACCCCGAGGCGTGGTTTTACATAAAAATCCCCGCGCTCGAATCCACGCGCGGCGGCAGCGTTGTGGTCGTGCCCGGCTATGAAATCCTCACGCCTTCGCGCGCAAGAAAAAACGCGCGCGTCTTCGCCGGGGAACTCCAATTGCGCCAGCTCGCCGGCGCGCTTTTGTTTCCCGACGTGGTTCGCGCGCTGCCACGCTCCGCAATCGTGCTCATATGGGATGACGAGGGGAGGCTCCGCGCCAGGTCCGGCATGGCATGGCATGGCGATTCCATCTTTACCGCCGACGCCTTCAAACATGCCGGGCGCCTGCCCGATCCGCGTTATGCGGTTGGCACGCTGAGAAGAGCTTTCGGCAATCAAATCACCGACCGTGCATCGCGCTATGACGATGACGCCGGGCGCGTGACGATGGGGACGGACGACATTCAACCGCGGGACGACGGTCTCGCGGACGCCGCTTTCGACGAAAAAAGATTGTCCGCAATTCTCGCGATGAACGGCGGGCCGTTGACCGTGTATGTTGATACTCCTTACGAAGGAGCGCTGATTGACGGTGCAGCCCGCTCGGTCTGGATAAACCTGAACAACTACGCACTCGGCTCCGCGTTCAAAAACATCCCCGAGTGGCTCACCGAAGGACTCTCATGCCTGTATGCCACGGTGCAAGTCACGCCCAGGCAGATTGATTTTGGAAAGGCGGATTTCGGAATCCCGCGGCCAATGGGAGCGCGCAGTTCCAGCAGCATGACGGCCCCCAGCCCGCTTTCGGATGGGACACCGAGGCCGATGCCGCCCCCGAATAATCCCATCGTTTCCATGCCCAAGCTCGCGGACGTGTTGAAAGGCGGCGACCGCCCGTTGGACGCCAGGCACAGACAGTATAAGCGTCAGTTTGCGGCGGCCTTTGTCCACTACTGCCTTTACGGTGGCGACGGCAAATACACCGAGAATTTTTTCCAATTTGTCGAACGCCTGCAAGATGATCTCTTCTCAGAGGAATTGTTCAAAGCGTGTTTCGGGAAAACGGTCACCACCTTCAGGGCATACCTCACGGATTATGCACGCTCGTTTGCCTATTATAAAAGCACTCAATATCGGGGCAAATTCACGCCCATGCCCGCGTTGACGCTTCGCGAGGCGACGCAATCCGAGGTCGCCCGGCTCAAGGCCGAGGTGCTCATCGCGCAAGGCTGGGTGCCAAACGCGCTTGACGAACTGCGCATTGCCTACTGGCGCGGCGAGCGCGATCCGTGGATGCTGGCGCTGCTCGCACTTCTTGAGGAGCACATCGGCTCGATTTCGCGCGCGGAAAAAATCACAAAAACGCTCCTCGCATCGCCGCAAGTGCCCGCGCGCGCCCCTGTGGTCGCGGCAAAATTGCGCCTGCGCGAACTCGGGGCGGGGGCGCCGGGACGCGAGAAACTGAACAAGGATGAGGCGGACTCGGTCATGGAGCATATCATAAAAGCGCGCGAACAAGGCCTGCTTAACGAAGACCTCTGCGCGACACTCGCAAAGCTTGTTTATGCAAGCGAGGAGCCTCCCGATGCCAGTATCACGGGTTTCCTGACAGAGGCTGCCAAGCGTTACCCGCTCAACCAGGCGCTCTCCGCCGCGCTGAAAACCGGCGCCCCGCAAGCACATGAATCACCGGGCATCCAGCCGGTGCGAAGGCATCATGCGCGCCCTTGAGGCCTGTCTTCGCCCGCGTCACTAAACAGTTTTTTTTGCGTCTAAACACACAGTCTGAATTATTCAAATCGCCCGTCCATCATGAAAACAATCCTGCCCTGCCTGCTCTGCGCCCCCCTGCTTTGGGGAACCGTTTCCGCCCAAGAATTCCCGCCGGCGAACGACGCGGCGCCCACAGGCCCCGTTGTCGAGATGGCTCCCTATGTCGTGAAAGGCGACCGCGTGCTGCCGAATCCTGAGCAGTGGCGCTACGCCAAAGTGCCGGCGCTCGTCCTCACGCGCGGCAACCGTCAGATCATCGCGCCCGGCTACGAAATGCTCTCCAACCTCAGCTCCAGCCAGACCAGGGCGCTTGTCGAGGAATTGCAGTTGCGCCAGTTTGCCGCCACTTACCTCTGGCCCATGCTCACGCAAGCCCTGCCGCGCATGCCCGTTTACGTCGTTGTCGATATCAACCAGCAGCACTCGCAGCCCCGCCGCTTCGTGAAATCAAGCGACACGTGGGAAGGCGAGCCTATCGTGGCCGTCGACACCCAGCCCTCGCCGAGCAGCTTCAGCAGCTCCAGCGACTTTGCCGCCACGGGCGCGCAGCGGTTTGCCGCCGAATACGGGCTGACCCAGATGAATGACATGAACGCAGACACCATGGTCATGAGCGAGGACATCACCCCGGAGGAAGAGCTGATGCAATCCAGCGGCCGCCAAGCCCAGCGATATGAGCGCGACGAAACCGTCGCGCGCCCGCTGCCGGATGGCTATGTCGAACTGGCGATGAACGGCGGCCCGCTCGCCGCGCTCGTCCGTGCCGGCGAGCCGCGTGCCGGGCTGGGGCGCCCCAGCGAGGAACGTTTTGCCGCCACCCTGAGCTACGAATTGAACCTGTTCGCGCTCAACTCGCAGTCGCAAAAACTGCCCGCGTGGTTTGTCCGCGGCCTCGGCAGCCTTCTCGGCAGCACGCAAGTCTCCCGCAAGCTGATTCAGTTCGCCCGGGTCAAGGAAGACCTCGCCGGACGCGGGATGCCGAAGCTCTCCGGGCTTCTCAAAAAGGAGGGCGCGTTTACTGAGGAAGAGGCGCGGCTCGCGTCCCTGTTCGTCCACTACGGACTTTTTGGCGACAACGGCAACTACTCCGCCCGCTTCATGCAATTCGTGGACCGGCTCGCGAGCGGCGGGGAGCCGACCGACGCCATGTTCAAGGAGGTATTTGGCAAAAGCCTGCGCACCATGGAAACCTACCTCGCCGCCTATGCGCGCGATCTCGCCTCCTATAAAAGCACGGACTTCAAGGGCGACATTCCGCCGATGCCGCCGCCCGTCTATCGCGAAGCCACGCAGTCGGATGTCGCGCGCATAAAGGCCGAGATGCATGTTTCGCAGGCCAACCCAGGCAAGGCGCTTGAAGAATTGCGCACCGCCTACTGGCGCGGCGAGCGCGCGCCCGCCATGCTGGCCCTGCTCGCCACGCTGGAACAGCAAGTCGGCTCCGAGGCACGCGCCCGCAAAATCCTGAAGGCGTTGCTGGGATTGCCCGCGCCTCCGCCCCAAACCTACATTGCCGCCGCGCGCCTCCAACTCCATGATGCGCTCGCCGCCAAGCCTGCCGGCGCAAAACTGGCCGCCGAGGAAACGTCCGCGCTGATCGACACGCTCAGCGGCGCGCTCGCCGGAGGACTCACCACCGAGGATCTCTGCGACACGCTCGCCGAGGTCATCCTCAAAAGTGACACCCGCCCCGATGCCAACATGACCGCCTTCCTGCGCGAAGCCGCGAGACGCTACCCGAAAAACCAAACCATCGCCGGTGCGCTTGCCACCGGAGGCAAATGACGGACTCAAATCATGTTACTGACTGATGTTACGCGCTGCCTCTGTCGTAACGCAGACATCCAAGTCTGCCTCAGGGCGGGCCTTCGGCCCGTCAGCAGGTTTGGAAACCCGCGTTACACCAGCGGCACGTAACATCAGTTACTGAGATTACGCGCTGCGCAGCCGCGCAGGGCCTGGTCTTGTGTCAAGCCGTGACGCGGACGCGGCCTGACACAAGGCCAGGCCCTGCGAAATTCCGCCTACGTGTAACTTTACATACAGCGAAAAATGGAACGCGGGCTGCCCGCCCGCTCTGGCCCCTGCCTGTTCCGCGTAACGTCACTGAATAACAACGCCTCGAATACTTTCCTTGTGTCCGCCCTCGTCCGGCCAAACACACTTTTGCGCTCCACGCGCAGATGCGGCTCAACCCTATTCCATTGTTCGCCTGTCAAAAACATATGCATTATATCCATTCCCAATGAAAATCACTCTTTTGTAGAGGCATCGCTTGCGACGCCCGGCTTGATAACCGTGAACCAGCAAAGGCCGTGCTCCAGCAACGGGCGTGCGCCAGCAACGGGCTTCGCAAGCGAAGCCCCTACATGGCTCTGCTTCTATAGTGTCCTGTTCACTGGGAATGGGTATGAGTATCTGAAGTTATGAGGATTTCGTTTCCGAAGGCTGGTAGGGAGGCCTCTCCGAGGCCTCCGTCAGACGGGGTGTAAAGCCGGGGCTTTCCCAAGGAAATCGAAACGTGATGGCGGAGGCCTCGGAGAGGCCTCATTACCAGGGATGGATTGTGTTGGGTGGTTCAAAATATCTCCGACCGTGTAACATCGGTTAGTATTATTTTTATATAATGTCCCTGTTTTTCGGATGGCCTCTAGTAGATGTGTTCGGAAATTTGGGTTTCGCCGTGATGCAAAATACAAGGCGCTTAAACCAATGGTCGAAGGGTAGGGTAGGGGAGGCCGCTCTTTCGGAAATGAAGGCCGCGTAATGTCAGTTATAAATCGGCTTGCCGTTCAAAATGTCGGAGAAAATGAGGGACGGGGTGCTTTCCTCTTTCTTCTTCTCTTTCCTCGTTCTCCCGGTCCGTTTCTGGCAAAATTGAGGTTATACCCTTTCCCAATGAGATTGTGTTTTAAGGCAGGG
>JAIRTK010000232.1 GCA_031254955.1 Opitutaceae bacterium | reverse complement strand
TTGTCCGCCGCCGAGGGCGCGAAGAAAAACCTCGTGGTGGTCGGCACGCCGGCGAGCAACGCGCTGGTGAAGGCCGTCGAGGAGCAATTGCCAGCCTCGTTCAAGAAGCTCCGCGACGGCGCGGGGCTGGTTGCGCGCGTGGACGCGCCGCTGGGCAACCGTGGCGTCACCTGGCTGGTCGTCACCGGCGCGGATGCCGAGGGCGTGGAGCGCGCCGCGTCGGATATGCTTTACCGCTACTGGCGTTTTGCGAAGGACGCCGCTTCGTTCCGCGAAGGCATGCCGCCCATCGAGGGTAGTTGGGCGGGCACCGAGCCCGAGCGCGCTCTTCCGGGCAAACAGAAACGAAATGCCGACGCAGAAACGCCGGCCCGCGCCCGCGCGTCTGCTTCGCAATCCATCGTGCTCGAAGTTCCGAAGACGATTCGCGTCGGAGAAGAGTTTCGTGTCGTTGCGATGGATTCCGCCGAACCGCCCGGTCCGGCCGCCGGCGTGCGCGTCAACGTCTATCGCGAACGCAAGCGCATCCACACCGCCATCAGCACCTCGGCGGGCGAAGTCACCTTCCGCATCGACGAGCCCGGCGAATACATGATCCGCGTCGAGCGCGTCTCCACCAGCGCGGTTCACATCAATGTCCTTCAATAATCCCGTGTTTAAAATGGCTCATTTTCCCAGCATCCTCCGCCTCGCCGCCGGCGCGCTTTTCCTGCCAGCGACCCTCGCCCTTACCGCCGCGCCGTCCGTCCCTCCCGCGCCCGTCGCGCTGCGCAAGACGGAGCCGGTGCGGACGCTCAACGTCACCAACAACCATCCCTTCGCCATCCGCGAAATGCTGTCGGTCCCCGTCTCCGCCGAGTCGGAGAATGCGGCGTTTGTCGTGGAGCAGGCACCCGCCGGTGGCGGCGCAGCGCAAACACGTCCGTTGCAACTTCATCGCGAGGACGGCCGCGTTTTTGCGTGGCTCGACGTCTCGCTTGATGCAGGTGCCTCCGCGCGCTACTCCATCCGTCCCGGTTCCGCGCCCGGCGCCCAGCCGGCCGCTGTCATCGAGGCGGACGCCTTTGCGAGCGGATTGCCGAAAATTTTCCGCACCGGCGAGGGCGTGGAACTGCCCGCGTTTGACCTGCTCATCGTCGAGGATGCGAACGACCTGAAAAATTTTCATGTCGATCGCGAATCCCGTGTGCGCGCCGCGCTCGTCGAATCCGCCGGGAGCAGCCCGCTCCATTTTCGCAAAATCTCCACGCGCTCCGGCCCGGCGCTCACCGAATTCTGCTATGAGGCCGAGGGCGGACGCTTCAACGACTACACGCTGCGCGTCGTCCACCGCGTTCACGCCGGCGGCGCGATCGACACCGACGTGACCGTGCGCACGCGCGCCCTGCGCACGCCGGAAACCTACCTCGCCATCGCCAAGCTCATGCCCGCGCCGCGCGCCACCGGGGCGGTCGTGCGCTGGAAGGGCGACATCGTCTCGCTCCCGGCGGGCGGCGCATCGCCGCCGCGCGCGACGCGTTCCGACAACTGGACGCGCGATGTGAACTGGCTCGCCTTCGGCGGAGAAACCCCCGGCAGACTCTCTCGCCCTCTGCTCGCGCGCAACGTCCCCGGCCTCACGCGCGTGCACAAGGACACGCTGCGCAACGCCAACGATTTTCTCGTCAACGAATACGCCGTCGGCACGGCGGACGGCTGGGCGCTGCTCGGCGAAATCGCCCGCGAGCACCATGTATTGAAAAACTACATACCGGTTTATTTTGAACCGCCCGCGCCGGACGAGCCGCTCGTGCTCGAATACCGCACGCTGCCTCCCGGCGTTGATTATGACGCGCAGGCAATCGACGCCGCGTTCACGGCCTTTGCCGGATACCAGGGAGCCAGCCTCGCCGACGGACAGCCGGGGGTGGTGGACATTGCCATCGGCGTCGCGGGCGTGCAATTTGGCACGAGCTATTTCCCCAACTCGACCTTTGCGGAAAATTTCGAGTTCTGGCGCGCGGACGGAATCCGGGGCGGGCGCATCGGAAACTTCGACGTGCATCGTTGGTGGCCCGTTTTCAAGCATCCGCTCCTGTTCAAGGAAGAAATCCGGCGCGACATGCGCATTGTGAATTCATTCGGGCTCGACTGGATTCGCATCCATCATTTCGACTCGCCGGACTTCCGCGAGGATTACATTCAAACCGGGGAGGGGAAATGGATGCTCGACTACATCGAGTTCATGGCGGAGACGGCGCGCGAGTGCGGCCTCGGCATTTTCCTCGACTTTTCACTCAGCCCGAACGACATCGCCCTCGTGGCGCGGCGCTTTGGCGACGTGATAAAATACTATGAAATCCAGAACGAGGCGCTCATCATCCCGGGCGCGAAGCCCGATCGTTTCGACTACTGGATGGAGGCGCGCGACCGCATCTGGAAAGAGCGGCCGGGCGCGCCGGTGTTTGTCACCGGGGCCGCGCAGTTTTTTGCGCTCTATGACGGGCTCGAGCGGCGCGGCGTGACGTTCAACGCCACCGGCCAGCATTCCTACGTGGACCGGCGCGAGGTGCCGGCGCATTTCCGCGACATCGCCGTCTCGCTCGGCGGTTATGCCTCGCGGCGCGGCACCCACGCGCTCAATTCCGAATACAACTGGCGCATGATCACACGCGAGACCGAGGAGGCGCAGGCGGAGCATTTCACGGAAATCGCCACGCATCTTTTCGCGCCTCGCGGCATGCCGCTCGCGTTCGAGTTCCAGTTTCAGGAAACCTTCTGCGTGCCGCCGCGCACCCGGGGCGCGCTCCGGCATTACGAACCGCTGCGCGTGGACCGCACGCCCAAGCCGCAGGCGTTTGCCTATATGGATATCATCCGCAAATACGGCGCCGCCGACAACCGCCTGCGCCAGCTCGACATCTCGGTGGATGACGACGTGCGCCTCGCGCCCGGCGCGGAGTTCAGCTACAACGTGACCATCCGGAATGTCGCGGCGCGCCCGCTTTCGCTGAAGGTCACCCAGAATCTGCCCGCCGGTTTTGCGCCATCCGGCGGGACGCTCGCACTGGATTTGAAGCCCGGCGAGACACGCACCCTCACCCGCAAGGCCCGCGCCGCGACGGAACTGAAGCCGGGCGTGTATCATTTCTTCGCGGAAACCCGTTATGACGACGATGTGTATTTTGGCTGGGGCATCGCGCGTCACGTTGCCAAGCCGCAGCTCGACCTCGATCGGCCCGTGCTCAGAAACGTCCGCTACGAAGGCGGCGTGGCGATGCTCGGCCAGCTTGATTTGTCCGCGTTTGCCAGTTCGGTTTTTGGCGAGGAGGCGCCCGCACTGGAGGTGGACTGGGCGCTCTATCTTTATCACAGCCTGCGCTGCGCCACCGGTGCGCCCGTGACGCGCGAGAAGGACTCGACCTTGCCCGCCGCCGAAGGCGCAAGGAAAAATCTCGTGGTCGTCGGCACGCCGGCAAGCAACGCGCTGGTGAAGGCCGTCGAGGAACGGCTGCCAGCCTCGTTCAAGAAGCTCCGCGACGGCGCGGGGCTGGTCGCGTGCGTGGACGCGCCGCTGGGCAACCGAGGCGTCACCTGGCTGGTCGTCACCGGCGCGGATGCCGAGGGCGTGGAGCGCGCCGCGTCGGATCTGCTTTACCGCTACTGGCGTTTTGCGAAGGACGCCGCTTCGTTCCGCGAAGGCATGCCGCCCATCGAAGGCAGTTGGGCGGGCACCGAGCCAGAGCGCAAACCAGCCCGCCGCAAAACCACAAAAACGACGGCGGCGCGCACATTCGAGTCGGTCGTGTTACGTGCGCCCGCGACCGCAAAGATCGGCGAGGAATTGCGCGTCATTGCCATGGAATCCGCCGAGCCGCCCGGACCGGCGGGCGGATTGCGCATCGGCGTTTATCTCGGGGATAAGCGCGTTCGCACGGCAGTAACCAACGCGACGGGCGAGGTGGTTTTCCAACTCGACGCTCCCGGCGAATATGAAATCCGGGCCGAAAAAACCGATGCCGCCCCGCGCCGCATTTCGGTCACGCAATAAACACCCATCAACATCAACCCAAAAACAACATGAAAAAACAAAACTTCCTCGCCCTGCTGCTCCTCTTGATGATGTCCACTGCCGCCACTCAGGCGGAGACCATCCAGGCCGAACTCGTCGCCAACGATTCCATTCTGGTTTTCGTGCAGGATGGAAGCGCCGGAAAACTTGTCGGTTATAAGGAGAACAGCGCCGAAAAATACATCGGCAACACCGGCTCGAAAAAGAGCATGCGCAATGTCAACCTCGTCATCGGCTTCAGGCTGCCGGAAATAAAGGGAACCGTCGGTGGCGTAACCTTCAATATCGACAAAACCGGCAACAGCTCGACGCCCTTCAAATGGACCGCGCAACTCTACGTGTTTGCCCCTAATGTCAATCCGCGCGCCATCGGACGCAGCGATTACGGCGCCATTCATTACGCGGGCGCAAAGGAGGACTCCAACGCCGATGTCCGCGTGCTCGACATGAAATTCATAACGCAGAAAACGAAAAAGGGGCCGGTCTCCATCGACCTCACCAAGGGTTTCGCCAAGGGCGGACCGCTGGCCGATTTCTACGGTGCGGACGGCAAACCGCTGTCGCGTGACGGCATGATTTGGTTCCGCCTCAACCAAGGCTCCGAGCCTGCCGCCGAGCTCCAGCGCATCATCGTGGACAACTC
>JAIRTK010000226.1 GCA_031254955.1 Opitutaceae bacterium | reverse complement strand
GGCCGGTGGGGTGGTCGGGGGCGTTGGCGGGGGGGGGGGGGGGGGTGGCTATCCATGTGATGCCGGAAAGGAGCGCGAGGGCGATGACCGCGATGAGGAGGGGTTTGAGGTTCATGGGAATCGGGTGATGTTTCAGGTTATGGTTGGGTGGTGAGTGGTGGGTGGTGAGTGGTGCGGGTGGTGGGCTGCGGGTGATGGGTGGCGGGTGGTGGGTGGCGGATGGTGGATGGTGGGGCTGCGGGGGTGGCTGCGGGGGGGTGCTCGTTTGAATGGGTAGTTTGTTTTTGGAAGGTGGAGGGGGCGGGCGGATGATGAGGAGGAGGATAATGAGGATGATGATGAGGAGGACGAGGAGGAGGAGGAAGAGGAGAAGGGGGCGGAGGAAAGGGACTCATGGACTCATGGACTCAATGGACGTAATGGACTCAATGGACATAATGGACGTAATGGACTATGGGCGTGGTGGGCGTGGTGGGTGTGGTGGGTGGAGGGCATGGGGGGCGACGGAGGGCGTGACGGAACGGGGGGCGCGGAGGGGGAGGGGAGGGCGGTGGGTTCCTCCATCGAAAAGCCTTGGCGGGGGCTTTTATTTTCTCCGGCTGCGGTGGAAGAGGAGGGCGGCGAGGAGGATGATCGCCGGCATGGAGAGGAGGTTGAGGGCGGCGAGTTTGTATTCGAGCGCGTCGATGTCTTCGCGCAGGGAGCGGCGGATTTCGCGGCGTTCGCGGCGCATTTCGAGTTCCTGTTTCTGGAAGTCTTCGATGGTTTTTTGCATTTCGGGCGTGGCCACGAGGCGGTTTCCTTCGGTGGTTTTGCCCATGAGTTCGCCGAGTTTGGCTTGGACTTCGGCGAGGCGGGTTTCGAGTTCGCCGAGTTTGGCTTGGTATTTTTTCTGGGCTTCGGCCTGCATGTCGCGCACGACGGTGAAGGGGCGTTCGGTGTTGGCTTTGCCGCGCAGGGTGACGAGGTCGGTGGAGCCGGTGATGATGTCGGCGAGGTTGTTGGCGAGGGAGAGGTTGTCGTTGCTGGGCTGGACGGCTTCGCTGCCGAGGAAGTTGAAGCGGCGGATGCTGAAGTCGTCGAGCAGCCAGTCGGTGTCGGCGACGATGATGATGGTGGCGTCGCCTTCTTTGAGGGGAGCTGGGCTGGCGTTCGGGGTGGCGGGGGTGTCTTTGGCGGCGTCGGTGGTGGTGGCGGCGTCAGCGGTGGTGGTGGCGTCGGTGTCGGGGGTTTTCGGCGCGCCGTCGGGGAAGGCGGTTTTGAATTTGCCGGTGAGTTGGAGGGCGAGGATTTTTTTGCCGGTGGGGACGAGTTGGCGGGAGAAGGCGGCGGGGTCGGGCATCATGAGCGTGTTTGCGGAGATTTCGCCGGCTTGGTCGGTGGTTTCAATGAGTGTGGTGGCGGTGATGCCGGCGGCGGCGGCGGCGGGGTCGAGGGAGAGGGAGCCGGGTTCGACGAGCCAGATGGAGTTGAGTTGGGCGGTGGGCCGGGCGGCGGGGTTGAGGTTGGCGGCGTCGAGGCTGAGCCAGCCGGGGTAGCGTTCGGGGGGGGAGTTGGGGCCGGTGCCGACGAGGGTGGCGAGTTTGAAGTCGCCGACGACGGAGGCGGGGTTGTAGGCGACGCCCCAGGTTTTGAGGAGGCGGGGCAGGTCGCTGGAGAGGTTTTGCGGGGGCATGCCCATCATCATGGCTTGCTGGCTGCCGGAGAGCCGGGAGTGGATGGAGGAGGGGTCGAGGGCCACGAGGACGGGGTGGCCGGAGAGGGCAAACTGGTCGATGGCGTATTCGAGGTTTTCGGAGAGGTCTTGGGGGTGGATGATGGCGAGGGCGGCGAGGTTGGCGGGGAGTTCGGTGGCGGAGGGTTCGATGGGGACGATTTCGCAGGAGCGGCTCCATTCGGTGTGGACCACTTGCGGGGCGGGCATGCGTTGGCGTTGTTGCATCATCATCATGCGCATGTCGGGTTGCTGGCCGGCGAGCGGCAGGCTGGTGATGAGGCCGAGGCGCGGTTTGTCGAGCACTTGCACGCCGTGGAGGAGTTGGGAGATGTCGTATTCGAGGAAGGCTTCGCGTTGGGGGGTGAGCGCGGGGATGTTTTTTTCTTGGTCGGCTTGGATGGCGACGATGCCGAAATAGAGTGTCTCGCCGGTGGCGGAGAGGGTCTGGGCCTGAAGGCCGGCGGCGGCGGCGCGCTCTTCCTCGGGGGTGTCCGGTTGCGGGGTGATGATGTTGAGCGTGATTTTGCCGGAGGAGGCGCGGACATACTGGCGGAGCAGTTCCTGCACGCGCGAGGCGTAGTTTTTGTAGGAGGTGGGCAGGCCGGACACGTCGCGCGAGAAATAGAAGTCGAGTGTCACGGGGGTCTCGATTTTCGCGAGGAGCGCCTTGGTGCCCGGCGAGAGCGTGTAGATGCCGCCGGCGGTGGCATCCACGCGAAGGGGGAGGCGCGCGGCGAGATAATTGACGAGGGCGAGCGCGACAAGGACGAGGAGGATGGCGGTGATTTTGCTTCCGGTTTTCATAACGCGGGAAAAGGTGGTGGTGGCGGCGGGAGTTGATTGGTGACGGCGGGGGCCGTGGTTAGCGTTCGAGGACGATGACGTTGAGGAAAAGGGTGAGGCCGGCGAGCGAGAGGAAATAGACCACGTCGCGCGGGTCGATGATGCCTTTGGTGAACGGCTCGAAATGCGGGATGAAGCCGCAGTTGGCCACGAAATCGACCGCCTGCACGGGCAGCGCCGCGCCGAGGGCGCCGTTAAACACGCTCCAGCCGAGCAGCACCAGCACGAGGCACACGATCACGCTGAGCACGAAGCTGATGACTTGGTTGCGCGTGAGCGCGGAGGTGAGGGAGCAGATGCCGAGGCAGGCGCCCGCCATCAGGATCGCGCCGACATACCCGGCGAGCATCGCGCCCCAATCGGGGTCGCCGAGCCAGGCGGCGGTGAGCGCCAGCGGAAAGCTCAGCACGACCGCGAGCGAGAGGAAGGCCCACGCGGCGAGAAATTTTCCGAGCACGGCCTGGAGCGTGGTGACGGGCAGGGTGAACAGCAGCTCGACGGTGCCGCTGCGTTTTTCCTCGGCCCAGAGTCTCATGCCCGCCGCCGGCGCGAAAAACAAAAACAGCCACGGCAGAAACAGGAAGTGGCTTTCGAGCGAGGCCGTGTTGTTCTTGAAAAAATTGCCGAGGAAAAAGGCAAGCCCGGACGAGGCCACGAGGAACACGACGAGAAACACGTAGGCGACCGGCGAGCGGAAGTAACCGAGGAATTCACGTTTGAAGACTGGGAGGATCATGGGGAATGCGGATTGTGGAATGTGGATTATGGAATGTGGAATGAGGAATGAGAAATGAGGATTGTGGAGTTGGGGATGCGGATTGTGGATGCGGGGATGTGGATTGTGGGAGCGGGGATGCGGCGGGGGAGGGGAGGCGATTTTTGGTTTTCGATTCTCGATTGAGGGGCTGCCGCTTCGTTTGGGAATCTGGCGCGGCAACGGCCAATCGAAAATCGAAGATCGAGAATCGAGAATCGCTCCCCCTCCACTCACGTTTCGTCGCCGATGGTGAGCGCGCGGAAAATTTCGTCGAGCCGCGCGCCCGGCTGGCGGGCGCGAAACTCCGCGGGCGTCTCGTCCACGACGAGGCGGCCTTGCGAAATGATGATGATGCGCGTGCAGATGGCCTCGACTTCCTCAAGGATGTGGGTCGAGAGAATCACGGCTTTTTCGGCGGCCATGGACTTGATGAGGGCGCGCACTTCGTTTTTCTGGTTGGGGTCGAGGCCGTCGGTAGGCTCGTCGAGGATGAGCACGGCGGGATCGTGCAAAAGCGCCTGGGCGAAACCGACGCGCTGGCGGTAGCCTTTGGAAAGGGTCTCGATGGTCTGGTGGCGGACTCCCGCCAGATGCGTCAGCATGATGGCGCGTTCGACTTTGGCGGCGCGTTCGCCGGCGGCGCGGAATCCGCGCACTTCGGCGATGAAGCGGAGAAACTCCTCCACCGTCATCTCGCCATACGCGGGCGCGCTTTCCGGCAGGTAGCCGATGACGCGTTTCACGTCCACCGGCGCCGTGCGGACATCGTGGCCGCCCACGATGGCGGTGCCGGCGGTCGGCGTGACGAAGCCGGTGATCATCTTCATCGTGGTGGATTTTCCAGCGCCGTTGGGGCCGAGAAATCCGAGGATGTCGCCACGTTTGACGTTGAAGCTGATGTTATCGACGGCGCGTTTCGCGCCGTAATTTTTCACCAATCCTTTTACTGCTATCATGGTTGTTGAAACTGCCGGGGAGAGTGTGCGTGTTTGGGAGAAAGCGGGGATTGAAAAAATATCGCGGCGAAAAGCGCCAGCTTTTTTACGTCATTTTTTTCGGTAAATTTCCCTCGCTATTTTGGGTGGGTGGAAATGGGCGGGGGAAATGGATGGGTGGATTGGGCGGGTGGATTAGGTGAACTGAAAAGCGGCGCGCTGGCATCGTGGGCGCGCTTGGCATCGTAGGTGTGCTGACGCAAGGAGGGGCGGCGTCCCGCCGCCCGACGCGGGCGAAGTCCGCGCCCGCTTCGCGGAGAGGTGGACGGAGACACACGGGTTTTCGGCTTGCCTGCCGACGGACGGGCGAGGCGCGTTGCGCCGTTCCGGGCGAGGCGGGAAGCCTGACAACCGCCGCGGCATTCCTTGGCAAACGTCGGCGGTCCCGGCGAGACCACC
>JAIRTK010000221.1 GCA_031254955.1 Opitutaceae bacterium | reverse complement strand
CGCCCGCCTGTTCACCGTTTACACGTAGGTTTTCACGCGGCCCGTCGCAAACAGGCGAGGCTTCGCCTCGTCCGGCGGCGGGACGCCGCCGCTCCTTGCGCGAGCACTTTTCCTCTTCCCATCTTCCGCCTCCCTTTTGGTTCCGACACCACTTTGATTCCGGCACCGTTTTGAATCGTTCCCTTTCTCTTTTTCTTTCCTCTTTCTTTTTCTTTTTATCTTCCCTCTTTCTCTTTCTCTCGCCAGCGGCATCGCACGGAGGAGAACGCGAAAGAAAAAGAGAACACGAACGAAGAAGAAAAAGAAAACGAGAACGAAGAAAGCGGGAAGAGGGCGAGTCTCGGTTTGGAGTGCACCCCTGCGGGAGGGGGAGCGGTTACAATTTCCCCTTCGTGCTCGGCAACTGCCCGGCGGCGCGGGGGTCGAGCCGGGTGGCGGCGTCGAGGGCGCGGGCGAGGCCCTTGAAAATCGCCTCGGCCACGTGGTGCGGCTCCTCGCCGTATTCGAGCTTCACGTGCAGGTTGCAGGCGAGCGCGTTGCTGAAGGCGCGGCAAAATTCCTTCACCAGGATGATGTTGAAATCGCGCACGAACATCGTCGGCGCGTCGGCCTCATACACGAGATGCGCGCGTCCGCCGAGGTCCACGACCACGCGGGCCAGCGCCTCGTCCATGGGCAGCAGGAAAAAACCGTAGCGGCGGATGCCGAGCTTGTCGCCCAGCGCGGCGCGAAACGCCTCGCCGAGCACGATGCCGGTGTCCTCGACTGTGTGGTGATAATCGACCGCGATGTCGCCGACGCAGGTCACGTCGAGGTCGAAAAGGCCGTGCCGGGCGAAGAGCGTGAGCATGTGGTCGAAAAACGGCACGCCCGTGTCGATGCGCGATTGGCCCGCGCCGTCGAGTGCGAGCGTGAGCGTGATGTCGGTCTCGGCGGTTTTCCGCGCGATTTTTGCTATGCGTTCGTTTGCCATGCTTGAAGGGATTGGTGGACGGCGGCCATTTCGGCGTCGGTGCCCACGCTGATGCGCAGGAACGACGCGGTCAAGGGATGTCCGGGGAAATAGCGCACGAGGATTTTGTTCGCGCGCAGGTGTTCGTAGGCGGCGGCGGCGACGGCGGGGCCGGTCTTGCCGCGGGCGTCGCGCGGCTCGGTGAAGATGAAATTCGCCTGCGAGGGATAGGTGAACCAGCCGAAAGCGCCGGTTTCGCCGGCTGATGAAGAATGATGAATGGATAATGGATAATGGGGCGCTGCCGCGCCGGGCGTGTTTCTGCATGCTTCATTCTCCATTTTGCATGCTTCATTGGAGCCTTGCCCGAAGAGCGCGAGGTGGCGGTCGCGGGTGCGTTTTATTTTTGCGATGATGCCGTCGTAGTAGGCGGTGTCGCCGATGGCGGCGAGCGCGGCGGCCTGCGAGAGGCGCGAGACGTTGTAGCTGTCGCGCACGCGGTCGAGGATGGCGATGGTGGCGGGGTGCGCGAGCGCGTAGCCGACGCGGATGCCGGCGAGCGCGTGGGCCTTGGAAAGCGTGCGCGTGACGACCAGGTTGGGATAACGCGCGAGCAGCGGCACCGCGTCCTCGCGCGCGAACGGCGCGTAGGCTTCGTCCACCACGAGCAAGCCGTGCCAGGCGGCGAGCACCCGCTCGATCTCGGCCCGCCCGAACGCGACGCCGGTGGGCGCGTTGGGCGAGGTCAGGATGAAGGCGCGGGCCGGCGAGGCGGCGATTTTTTCAACCGGCAGCCGCATCGTCCGCTCAAACCCGATTTCTTCCGCGCGTCCGTCCTGGATGGCGACGAGCACCGGATACAGCGAGTAGCTCGGCACGGTGAAGCTCAGCGCGGCTTCCGGCGAGCAAAAGGCGCGCACGAGGAGATTGAGCACGTCGTCGGAGCCGTTGCCCACGCAGACGTTTTCCGCGCGCAAGCCGTGCCCGTGATGCGCCGCGATGGCCTCGCGCAGGGCCGCGCTTGCCGGGCTTGGGTAAAGCCGCAGGCTCGCGCCGTCCGCGCCCAGTTCGCGCCGCACCGCCTCGGCCGCGCGCGGGCTGGGCGGATACGGGCACTCGTTGGTGTTGAGCTTGATCCAGCCCGGTTCGTCCGGCTGGAGTCCCGGCGTGTAGGCGTGGAGCCGCGCGACATGCGGGAGCGCGAGGTCGTCGATGGGGACGCCTGCGGAGGGAGCGTCGGAAGTGGAAAAAGATGTGCTGGCTGCGGTCATGGTTGCGGCTCGCAGGCGCGGAGACGCCGCGAAAGACGGCGATTCACGCAAAAAACAGCGTGTTTGGCGAGGGGAAGAATACACGCCGCCGGGCACCTGCAACCCAAGGCCACACCCGCATTCTTCTTTCCTCTTCTTCTTTCCTCATTCTCGTTCTCGTTCTCTTTCTCTTTCTTCTTTCTCCTCCCGGCGATGCCGCTGGAGGCTAAAGATAAAGGGAGGTTCAAAAAATTTCTTTTTTAACCACGGAGATCACGGAGGGCGCGGAGGCATGAAGAACTCACGCAGAGACGCGGACGGAGACGCGGAGAGAGTGCACAGGGAAGAGTGAAGAGTTGAAGTTACGCGCTGCCGTCGTAGTAGCGCGGATTGTCAGGCATCTCGCTTCGCGCGGAACCCAACCTGCTGACGGGCCGAAGGCCCGCCCTGAAGCAGACTGGGTTTCGAGTGAAGCGACAATCCGCCAGTCTGCGCTACGACCGAGGCGCCGCGTCCCATCAGTGATTAAAATATCCTCTTCGCGCCTTCGCGTCTCTCCGCCGCCTGGTTCAATCCCGTCCTCAAGCCCTCCTTCCGTCGGTGCCTCCGCTCATGGAGTAAACTCCCCAATGTCGCTCTGACCGCCGTCATGCGTAAACTCGCAGAACCGCTCAACCTCGCTCTTGCGCATTCCAATTTTTCCCTTCCACGCCCGCCCCCGGTTGATTGATGGCCTTGGGATCCGGGCGCCGGACACCGGGAGTCAGATGCTGGAAATCCTTGGTCAACGGTTGTCCGAATTTTATTAGACGCATTCGCCAACCCTCTTTTCGCCGTGATCCAACTTCAAAGCGCTTCAAAAAAAGGCTGAAATCCGGTAGAGTGGCTTCTCCGAGGCCGCCGCCACCACACTCCGTTTTCCCCATGAAATTCCAAACCTCCTGCCCGACCCGGCGGCGGCCTCGTCGAGGCCGCCCTACTAGAGCGTGTCGTCATGAGATTTTGAGCCATAGGTAAAGACATCGAATTTGGATGGCGGCAAGGAAACTGGAGGCGTTTTTCACATAACGCGTGGCGATCCCCCGCCA
>JAIRTK010000173.1 GCA_031254955.1 Opitutaceae bacterium | reverse complement strand
GGGCGCGCCAGCGGGCGGCGGCGGGTTCGCCGCCGCGGAGGGTGGGGTTGAAGGCGGGCGCGGCTTGCGCGGCGATGGTGGCGCCGGCGTCGAGGAGGGTTTTGAGTTTTTCGAGGGTTTCGAGGCGGAGCGTGGTGTGCGGGGAGATGAACAGCACGTTGTAGCGCATTTTTCCGGGGCTGAGGAGGCGTCCGTCTTTTTCGACGCGGAGGAAGTCGCGGAGGCCGTCGCCGTTGATGATGTCGTATTGGTGCTGGGTTTTGGTGGCGAGCGAGACGGGCGGCGTGGGGATTTCGTCGGAGTAGAGATAGAGGATGCGGGCGGCGTATTTGCCTTGCTGGAGCATGTATTGGACGCGGGCGATGTAGCTGAACCACGCCTTGGAGAGGGGCCACCAGGGCAGTTTTCGGTTTTGGGAAATGCCCCAGGGTTCCATCTGCCAGCCGGGGGCGCGTTCGTCGGGCTGGTGCGTGTAGGTGTGGAAGACGGAGAGGTTGGGGCCGGCGAGCAGGAGGGTGTCGAGCGAGCCTTTCATGAGCCACGGGGTCTCGGCCCAGTTGCCTTTGCGGCTGGTGAGCGCTTCGCAGGTGACGTAGCGTTTGCCGTAGAAGTGGGCGGTGCTGGCGGTGTCGCGGGCGAAGAGGGTGCGGATGCCGGCGACGACGCCGGGTTCGCGCGGGTCCTGCCAGACCTCGGTCATGGGGTAGTCGGCCTCGCGGAAGGAGTTCATGGGGTCGCGCATGAAGATGCCGCCGGCAGGCTCGGTTTCGTAGTTCAGGCCGGCGGCGCGGGTGAGCGCGCCCATCTTGCCGTAGAAATTGCCCATGACGAGCGTCGAGAAGGTGCGGCGGAGGTCGCGGAGGAAGTTTTCCGTGGTATCCACGCTTTCGATACACTCGCCGGCATAGACGGGCAGCCAGGGGAGGATGTCGTAGCCGTTTTGCTCGCGGAAGTAGCGGGCGAAGTTTTCGCTCCAGTTCTGGTGGCCGGCCTCCCAGGAGTCGGTTTCGATGACGGAGAAGGTTTTTCCGGCGAGGGGGCCGGCGGCGGCGATCATTTTGCGGTCGTAGGACTCGAAGTGATGCTCGACGGCGGACGGCTCGAACTTGTCCACCTCAAGGCCGCGTCCGGCGGGCGTGGCGGGGTGGACGACTTTGCCGGTGGTGGTGTAGCCGGCGCGCAGGATCACCCATTCGCCAGCGGGGACGCGCCAGCGGAGGGTGGCGTGGGGCGCGCCGGGGGCGCGGGTGTTTTTGTCCGTGAGATCGCGGGCAGGAATGCCCGCGCTCCTTTGGGCGAGGTCGAGGCCGGTGGCGCGGTCGGTGAGGTGTTGGATTTCGGAGGGCTTGAGGATGAGCTTTTCGGGGAAGGGCGTGGTGGTGGCGTGGACGAGTCCGCCGGAGGAGTTGACGCCGGCCTTGGCGGGGAAGTTTTCAATGGGGAAGGCGGCGCGGGAGTTTTCGCCGGGGGCGAGCAGCTCGATTTCGGAGAGGCGCAGTTCGTGCTCGCTCACGACGCCGCGGAGGACGCGCTCGGTGGGGTTTTTGCTTTGGTAGCGGACGATTCTCCAGAACCGGGCGCGGCGCGGCGCGAAGGCGGCGGTGGTGTCGGACTGGCGGAACTTGAGTTCGCAGACTTTCTCGAAATTCACGCCGTCGTCGGAGGCTTCAAGGAAGATGTTCAGGGGAAGTTCATACATCCAATAAACCTCGGTGAAGACGCCCGCGGCCTCGAATGGCGCGGCAAATTCGAGGGTGACGCCGGTGAACGCGTCCTTGGGCGCGGTGTTTTTTTCGTAGGAGAGGGTGGCGCGTTTTTCGTCGGCGAGGCCGTCGAAGAGGAGGGCGAGGCCGGTTGCGAGGGGCGCATCGCCGCGCTTGGGCAGGCCGCCGGGGCCGGGGGCGAACTCTTTCCGCCCGCCGCCGATCCGCGTGTAGTCGCCGGACGGATACACGCGGCGGAGGATGCCCGGCTGGTGCATGGCGAGCAGGGTGGGGCGTTTTGCGGGCCAGGCGAGCACGGCGATGTCGCGGGCGAAGTCGAGTTTGCGGTCGAGGGCGGGGAGGGGGATGGTCTGCTCCGCGCCGTCGGCGGCGCCGGTGACGCGGATGGTTTTCAGCGTGAGTTCCTTCATGGAGAGGTCGGGCGTGATCCACGGGCCGCCGGCCTCGGACCAGCCGTCGCAGTTGTGGATGCCGATGCCCATGTCGTATTTCGCGGCGGTTTCGGCGGCGAACTTGAAGGTGTCGAACCACTCCGGCGAGCCGAAGATGAGCGGCCCCGGATGCTTGACGCTGTTGACGGAGAAGATGCGCGCGACGCCGTAGCCTTTGTCGGCCATCTCGCGGAGGTCGGCCTCGATGCCTTCGCGGGAGACGTTGCCGTTTATCCAGTGCCACCAGGTCTGGGGTTTGGCGAAGCCGGAGGGCGCGGCGAAGTCGGCGGCGCGGAGCGTGTGCGCGGGGAGGTCGGGGTCGTAGGTGGTGTATTTATAAAAGCCGTCGCCGGCGCGGGCGGCGACGGCGGCGGCGGTGCTGGCGGGCGCGGCGGGAATCGTTGCCACAAACGCCAAGAGCAGGATGGCTGAGTATTTCATGGATGTATGGATGTGTTTTTTGACGGGAGCAGATGACTTAAATTTTGTAGTTATGCGGAGGCGGTAGGGAAGCCTCGGAGAGGCCTCCCTACTGTGGCCTTGTTGCGTTGGGTGGTTCAAAGGGCATTCCCCCATCAGTTTTTGTAATTGTTTTTCTTGCGCCTTTCCACGAGTGCGCGGGTTTCGTCGAAGAGCTTCATGTCGCCGGTGGCGCGCGGGTCGCGGGTTTGGAGCTGGTAGGCGCGCAGTTGTTTTTTCAGGCGGGCCTTGGTTTCGGCGTGCGCGGGGGAGGCGGCGAGGTTGGTCAATTGCCACGGGTCGGTTTCGCAGTCGTAGAGTTCTTCCCAGATTTCGCCGGGCGCGAGTGTTGCCGGGGCGCCGCGTCCGGCGGGGGTGCGGTTGGGAGGGCGGATGCCGTGGTTGACGATATAGTGGTGGCGTTCGTCGCGGATGGCGCGGGCGGCGCTGCTGTGGGGCGGGAGTTCGCCGTGCCATTCGAGGCCGGTGACCGTCCACGCGCGCGCCGGGTCGATGCGTCCGCTTTTTTCGGAGAGGAGCACGTCGAGGAAACTGCGTCCGCTCATGCCGCCGGGGATGGCGGCTCCGGCGGCGGCGAGAATGGTGGGGGCGAAGTCGGCGAAGTTGACAAAGTCGTCCACGCGCCGGCCCGGTTTCACGCGCGCGGGCCACATGATGGCGAGCGGTTCGTGCACGCCCCAGTCGTAGGGGGTGGCCTTGGAGTAGGGGATCTGCGTGCCGTTGTCGCCGGTGACGATGAGGAGGGTGTTGTCGAGGAGGCCGCGGCGTTCGAGGATTTCGAGGACGCGGCCCAGATCGTCGTCGGCGCGGCAGATTTCGTGATACATGCCGGCGCGGGCGCGGCGCGCGGCGGGGGTGTCGGGCATGAAGTCGGGGAGCTTGAGGGCGCCGGGCGCGAGGCCGTGGCGGGCGTGGAGTTTTTTGTGGCCGTCCTTGCTGACGGGGTCGTGCGGTTCGAGCGTGCCTATCCAGAAATAAAAGGGGGCGTCGTCGGCGCGGGGGCTGTTGGAGTGGGCATCGTCGGAGTGGGGGCTGTTGGAGCGGGCGTCGAGAAAGGCGTTAAAATTGGCGGCGTAGTCGATGTTGCTCATGGCGTCTTCGTTTTGCGGGCGCTTGAGCTGGTTGAAGGCGATGCCGGCGGGGTTGCGGAAATTTTTCTGGGCGACGCCGGGTGGCGGAATGCCCGGCCCCCAGCCTTTGCCGGTGTAGCCGGTGCGGTAGCCGGCGGCTTGGAGGAGGTCGGGCAGGCGGGGGAATTTGGTCGGCAGCCAGCCTTGGATGAACGCGCCTTGCTCCAGTTCCCAGAAGTTGCGCCCGGTGAGGAGCGCGGCGCGGGACGGCGCGCAGGAGGGGGCGGAGGTGTAGCAGCGGTTGAAGAGCACGCCTTCGCGGGCAACGCGGTCGAAGTGCGGCGTGGGGAGGCTGGACCAGCCGTAGGCGGAGCGTTCCAGCCAGCTTTCGTCGTCGGTGATGAAGACGATGACGTTGGGCGGGGGGAGGGCGCCGGCGGGGGCCGGGGTGGCGGCGCGGGCGGGCGCGTCACCAGTGTCGGCGGCGGTGGCGTTGGCGGCGTTGCGCGGGGCGTCACCGCGCGCGGCGCCGGGCAGGGAAACCGCGATTCCGGCGAGCGCGGAAAACACGGACAGGGCGGCGTGTCTGGAGGATGTCATGGCAAAG
>JAIRTK010000131.1 GCA_031254955.1 Opitutaceae bacterium | reverse complement strand
GACACAATAAACCGAAAAGGCTCTAAAAACAAAACCCCTCCATGCCCCCGTGGATTAAAAGCCTTTTTCGTTTATTCTCTCGCGTATGGGGAGCGCACACGGGACGCGCACCTTGCCCGGCGGGACGCGCGCGCTCGCCGGACATCTTTTCTTGCGACTCATTAAACGAAAAAGGCTCTGACTCTACTTTGTTAATTGAGGCTACGCGCTGCCGAAAAATGCTATGATTGAAACATGAACAAGGAAACGAGGGAACCCTGCACGGATTTCTTGCTGGCCTACAACGGAGCGGCGACCATGCCGAGCGCCGGCGCGGCGCCACCGGCGTCCAGTTCCGATTGACGATCTGCACATTGGAATGGCCGGTGCGCATTGGAATGGCCGAAACAATCTGCCGTGCGCGGTTGGCTGAAAGGTTTCGAGTCGGAAGTGCTTTTCTAACATTGCGCAGTTCTCCGCAGCCCGTGCGCGCACGGTGCCGCCGCCTCCACGCTCTCAATTCACCCCTCCGCACCATCTCATCGCACGACCTCATCGCATAACCTCAATTCCCCTTCCCCCTCCCTCCCTCACCTTCTCCTCCTCCACCTTCTCTTCCCTCGCCCCCCTCCCTAAAGACAGTGCTGTTTTTCCATCGACTCAGGAGATAAAACGCTCATGAAATTACGGTAAACTTTTGTAAAGAATGCCCTCGAATGGTCTTGTTTTTTCTTTTTGCCTCTGCGCGTTGCTGGTGATGGCAGGCGGTCTTGGGCGCGCCCAGACCGAAACGACCGCCAGCCTTTCCGGCCTGGTCTGCGACCCGACCGGCGCGCCGGTCGGCGGCGTCCTGGTCGAGCTGCGGCACGGGACCAGCGGCGCGGCCATGCGTGCGCACGCGAACCGCTCGGGCGATTTCACGCTGGAAGGGCTGCGCGTCGACGACGGATACTCGCTGACCGTCTCGGCGGAGGGTTTCGCGCCGCGCACCGTCGGCCCGCTCGCACTCGGCCCCGGCGAGCGCCGGATGCTCGACATCGTGCTGAAGCGCGCCGGCGCGGGCGGCGACAGGGACTCCATCGTCCAAATGGAGCGCATGACCGTCACCGCGAGCCGCGAGCCTGTCCGCGCGGGCACGGGCACCATCCTCGGCGAACGCGACATCGAAGAGCAGCCCTCCATCGAGGGATCCATCAACGAATACGCCCGCAACGACCCGCGCCTCGTCCTGTTGCCCGCCGAAGAAGGCACCTACACCGAAATCAGCGCAGCCGGGCAGAACAGTTTTTTCAACGCCCTGCAAATCGACGGCGTGCGCCTCGACGACGCCTTCGGCACCAACTACAACAACCTCCCCTCCGAGGGCAACCCCTTCTCCATGGAGACGGTCGAGGCCGTCAGCATCGAAGTCGCCCCCTACGAGGCCAGCCGCGGCGGCTTTACCGGCGCCGCCATCAACGCCGTCACCAAAAGCGGCGGCAACCGCTTCTCAGGCTCCGCATGGTATTCCTGGCGCAACGAAAAATACCGCGCCAAACACCCCCTCACCGGCACGCGAGACCCCTTCGACAGCCGAACCTACGGCCTCACCCTCGGCGGCCCGGTCATCCCGGGCCGCCTTTTTTTCTTCGTCTCCTACGAACACTCGCAACGCACCGAACCCGCGCCCACCCCCGGCTTCACGCCGTCCGCCGCCGCGCTCGACGCCATCAAGACCGCCGCCGCGACCTACGGCCACGACCCCGGCGATCTGGTCAACCCCGGCAAACAACGCACGGAAGACGACAAATACCTCGCCAAACTCGACTGGCGCATCACCGCCCGCCACCGCCTCACCGCGCGCTACAGCCAGACCCGCGGAGGCCACCCCATGTTCGCCGACTACTCCTCCTCCGGCGCGGTCTCGCTCAGCGGCCACTGGTATGAAACCGCGCAACACCTCGACGCCTGGTCCGCGCAACTCTTCAGCCGCTGGACCAACACACTCAGCACCAACCTGAAAATCGCGCATCAACACTACTCCTCCGACCGCAACCCCGCCACCCGCTTCCCCCAAGTCCGCATCAACAAAATCCTCGCCCACGACGCCGACCCCGCCGACCCCAACGCCCCCACCGGCTCGGTCTATATCGGCGCCGACGCCACCAGCCAGCTCAACACGCTCGACACCCGCGTCGCCCAAGCCGCGGGCAGCCTCACCTGGACGCCCGGCGCGCACCGCCTCTCCGCCGGCTTCGACCTCCAACGCAACGACTTTGCCAACACCTACCTCGACTACGCATGGGGCGCCTATACTTTCCCCAATATAGACGCCTTTATAAACGAAACCCCCTCCTCCTTCACCTATAAATACCCGCAACCCGGCCGCACCCCCGGCGTGGACTGGGGCTACGGCGTGGATGCGTTCTATATGCAAGACATGTGGCGCGCGGCCCGCCACCTCTATATAACGCTCGGCCTCCGCCTCGATTATCCCGTCATGACCGACCGGCCCGACTATAATGAAACCGTCGAAAACACCTTCGGCCTGCGCAACGACCGCACCCCCGACGGCGCCTACACCCTCTCCCCCCGCTTCGGCCTCACCTGGCAAGGCGGCCCCGCCCGCCGCCTCCAAGTGCGCGCCGGCGCCGGCGTCTTCCAAGGCCGCGCGCCCGGCGTCTGGATGTCCGGCGCCTACTCCAACACCGGCTTCTCCACCCTCACCCACACCACCACCAGCAAAACCATCGGCTTCTCGCCCGACCCCGACAACCAACCCAAAGGCGCGCCCTCCGCCGCGCGCATGAGCGTGGACCTGATGGACGAAAAATTCCACCTCCCCGAGATCACCCGCGCCAACCTCGCCCTCGATTATAAACTCCCCTGGCTCGACCTGGTGGCCTCCGCCGAAATCCTGCAAACCTGGACCAACAAAGGCATGGCCTACCGGAATATAAACCTCCGCCGCACCACCACCGGCCCGGACGGACGCGCCATCTACGGCGACCGCAACACCACCGCCGACCCCGCAAAAAGCACCTTCCTCAGCAGCATCGCCAACAGCCGCTACACGCACGACGCCTTCGCCGACGTGTATCTGCTCACCAACACCTCCGGCGGCGACGCCCGCCAAGTCACCCTCCGCCTGCGCCACCCGCTGCGCGGCTGGTGGGGCGCCTCGCTATCCTATACCAACAGCATCGCCCGCGACGTGAACCCCGCGACCTCCAAAACCGGCGCGACCAACTTCGCCACCCGCATGAGCCTCGACCCGAACGACGACGAACCCGGCACCGCCAACACGCAAATCCGCCACCACCTGGCCGCCCGCGCGACCCTCCGCTTTACGCTCATCCGGAAATTCCAGAGCACGCTCACAATATATTATCAAGGCCGCAGCGGGCGCCCCTACAGTTTTATATTCAGCAACGACGCCAACGGCGACGGCGCCGACCGCAACAACGACCTCTTTTACGTCCCCGCCGGCCCCGACGACCCCGCAATCCACTGGCCCGACCCCGCCCAACGCGACGCCTTCTTCGCCTACCTCGAAACCAACCCCGCGCTGCGCCGATTCGCCGGACAGGTCGTCCCGCGCAACAGCGAACGCAGCAAATTCCAGCACCGCGTCGATCTGCAATGCGCGCAACAAATTCCGATTTGGAGCACACTGCGCGCCGAGCTTTTCTGCAACATCATCAACCTCGCCAACCTGCTCAACCCCGCCTGGGGCCGGTTCTATCAATACAATTTCCCCTTCAGCCTCGCCGTGGCCAACGGAAAATACAACCCCGCCACCGGCCAGTATCACTACACATTCGCCAGCCCCCCGAAGCCCCAATCCCTCCAGACCTCGGCCTCCCGCTGGCAAATCCAGACCGGCGTGAAAATAAAATTCTAACCCCGCCACCCCCGCCG
>JAIRTK010000128.1 GCA_031254955.1 Opitutaceae bacterium | reverse complement strand
TTCAAAAACATCTTTGCCGCCTCGCGAAAGCCGTGGCGCCTGAAAAAGTCGTGGGCCGATTCGTTGCGAATGCCGGACTCAAGGATCACGTTTTCCATCCCGGCATCCCGCATCGCATCAGTCGCCGCGGTCATCAAACGGTGGCCGATGCCCTCGCCGCGATGGTGCGCGTTTACGACGATGTCCTCGACGATGCCGTAGCAATGTTTCAAGTCGTAGAACAGCACGGCGACCCCGAGGATCGCCCGTCCGTGCGTGGCGACCAGCACGCCGCCATCGCCGCGTTTGTGGCGGCGGATCGCGCGGCGGATGTCGTCGGCCAGCATCGAGCGCCGGAAGTGCGCCCAGCGGCGCGTGTGTTCGGCGCGGTGTTCGATCACCTCGGAATGGGTGATGTAGTTGGTGTTGGTGTTGGCTTGGATCACCCTGACCAGCGCCCGGAGACGGCGCGCATTGGCGAGAAAGCCGATCTCGACCGTGTTTCTTTTGCGCCGCAGCGCGAGGGTGGAGGGAAGGCTTGTTTTCATGCAAGCGACGCGGCGAGGCCATCGAACGGCGCATCGGCGGGCGAAAAACGGTGAACGTGTTTTTCCATCGGAAAGCGCAAAAAAACTAACCGCGCCCCGAAATCGCGCCAAGCAGATATCTGGATTATTTTTTGGGAATCCCCATCCGCATTTTGCGCCCGTCTGCGATTTGTTTTTGGACGAAAAATAAACCTGGCGGAGAGAGGGGGATTCGAACCCCTATGTCCGGTTGCGACTACATCTTTGGTTATCTAGAATTTAGTTGATTGTTAATATCTTAGAACATGAAGCGTCATGCAGATAAGTGCAGGGATGTAAAGCGAAAAACATCACTTCCGGGCAACCTTTGGGCAACCTGAGCGATATAAGACGGGCTATTTGCATTCAATAATTGAATACAAATTCCGTCATTCCGGGCGGATTTTCTCCGGCTGTTTCCCTGATTTCTGACAGGCATTCCGGTGGTGGGAATCAGTCGGTCCGCCTCTCGAATCAATCCGCATTTTCGCGGTGTTTGGAGGGGGTCAACCCGTCCGGTTTGGTGCCATTGGGCTTTTCCAAATTGAAAACGGAAATCCTGTCATCCGTGGAAACAAGCAATGCCGTTATTTCCTTTTTGTTGCTTTTTTGGAAATAAAGCACTCGCTTGTTTCTACCGATGAAAACAAGCAAAAATGCCGTTTTGTCGGGCCGTTGGGTCAAAACACTGGAAGGCCACAGGGCTTACGAGCCGTTTGCGCTGCCTCCTGAAATCGTCTGGGACGCGCGCTTGGTGCGCATCCTCTCGCAGGCGGACCGGTCGCTTGGGCGGCTTGCCGGCGAGGGGCGGCGGCTTCCCAATCCCCATGTGCTCATCCGTCCGTTCGTGCGGCGGGAGGCCGTTTATTCCAGCAAGATCGAGGGCACGCAGGCGACCTTGGGCGAACTGCTCGCGGCGGAGGCGGGAATCGCGACGGAACGCAGTCCCGAGGATTTGCGCGAGGTGGGCAACTATGTGGCGGCGTTGGAGCACGGCATGAGGCGTCTCAAAACGCTGCCGCTCTCGCTGCGGCTTGTGCGCGAACTCCATGAAAAACTGATGGACGGGGTTCGCGGAGGTCATGCGACGCCGGGCGAGTTTCGCCGCACGCAAAACTGGATTGGGCGTCCGGGCTGCACGCTGGTGGATGCGTCCTACGTGCCGCCGCCGCCCGATGCGCTCGGGAGGCATCTGGGGGACTGGGAAAAGTTTTTGCACGATGAAAGCCTGCCGCCATTGGCGCACGCCGCGCTCATGCACTATCAATTCGAGGCCATCCATCCATTTCTCGATGGAAACGGGCGGGTCGGGCGGCTGCTCATCACGTTGTGCCTTCATGCGCGCGGAGTGCTGCCCGAGCCGATTTTGTATCTGTCGGCGTTTTTCGAGGCGACACGCGACGATTATTATGGGAGCCTTCGCGCCGTCACTGAGCGGGGTGAGTGGACGGGCTGGCTTGAGTATTTTCTCAATGGCGTGGCGCGCCAGTCGGAAGACGCCTTGGGACGCGCGGAACGGCTCAATCGTCACTTGGCCAAGTGGCGCGGTGATTTCGCGGGCGGCGGCTCGAAGGTGCCGCTTCAGTTGATTGACCTGATTGGCGCCAATCCGTTTCTCATGCCGCGCGAAGTCGAGCGCCGGCTGGGTGTTTCCTACAACACCGTCATGCGCGCAATCGAGGCGTTGGAGTCCGGCGGTGTGCTGGAAAAGGTCGGTGATGGCAAACGCGACCGCGTTTTCTGCGCGCGCAAGATTCTCGATGTTTTGGAGGGGCCGGCGCGGTTGACGCCGGAAGCGGGCTGGGTGCGGTAACATCGCCTGTAATGGCAGCGTCCGTGCCGGATCTGGCGATTGCGGCCTTCGTGATGATTGCTTGCCGGTGCGGCACGGCGTTGTCGCATGGCTCTCTGCCTGTGCCGGTGCGTGTCATGCCGTGAGGGGCTACGCGGGTGGCGGACAGGTGCGGGGCGCGCCCGTGTCGAATCCACCCCTGCGGCCACGGAACGCCAAAACAAGGCGCGGGCAAGCGGGCGGCATCCCGGCGGCAAAGGCGCGCTTGCTGCACTGGGTTTCACGCTGTGTCTCACTTGTAAGGGCAAAGCCCCATAATTGCGAAAAAAAGCATGGATGGCAAGGAGGAGCGCAAGGCGAGCGAGTCGAGCCGCGAACTCCTTGCTTT
>JAIRTK010000032.1 GCA_031254955.1 Opitutaceae bacterium | reverse complement strand
AGCCATTTTTAAGGGACAGGTAGCATGATCAGGCACCGGGAAGCGGAAACGGCTCCCAAGGAAGGGGGCGTTCCCGCGCCGGGATTGGTTGGGATTTCGGGATTGAGGGTTTTCCCTCCGCGCGGGGGTTAGGCCAGGATCATTTCCTTCACCGATTTGCCGGCGGGGATCATCGGGAGGACGTGTTCGCTGTGCGGGACGACCACGTCGAGGAGATACGGGCCGTCGTGGTCCAGCATTTCCTGAATGGCTTCGCGCAACCCGGATTTTTTGATCACGCGGCGGCCTTTCACGCCAAAGCCCGCGGCGATGCGCGCGAAGTCCGGATAGAGGCCGGGGATGTTGTGCGGTCCTCCGATGTTGGCGGCGTCGCCGAGGATGGTCTGGCCGCGCACGCTTTGATAAAAGCGGTCCTCCCACTGCGTCACCATGCCGAGGTGCTGGTTGTTCAGGATCATGGCCTTCGCGGCGATGCGTTCTATTTTCGCCGTGGCGAGTTCCTGGATGTTCATCATGAACGAGCCGTCGCCGTCGATGTCGATGACTTGGCGGTCGGGGCAGGCGACTTTCGCGCCGAGCGCGGCGGGGTAGCCAAAGCCCATCGCGCCAAGGCCGAGCGAGCTGATGAGGCGGCGCGGTTCGTCGAAGATGTAGCCTTGCGCGGCCCACATCTGGTGCTGGCCGACGCCGGTCGCGATGATGGCTTCGCCTTGGGTGAGTTCGTAGAGCGCGCGGATGGCTTCCTGCGGGAGGATGTGCTGGCTTTCGCCGTGGCTGAAGGGGTGTTGTTTCTTCCATTCGGCGATGCGCGGGAGCCAGTCGCCGGTGTCGGGGGCGGTGAATTTTTTCGCGGCGATGAGTTGGTTCAGGCGCGCGAGGGCGTCTTTGAGATCGGCGCAGAGGGGATGGTGGACGCGTTTGTTTTTGTTGTGTTCGGAGGCGTCGATGTCGAGGTGGACGATTTGGGCGCGCGGGGCAAAGCGGTTGGTGTCGCCGGTGATGCGGTCGTCGAAGCGCGCGCCGAGGGCGAGGAGCAGGTCGCATTCGTCGACGGCCCAGTTGCCGGCGGCGGAGCCGTGCATGCCGAACCAGCGCATGGAGAGGGGGTGGTTTTCGGGAAACGCGCCCACGCCCATGAGCGTGGTGGCGACGGGGATGCCGGTCTTTTCGGCGAAGGCGCGGAGTTCTTTATGCGCCCCGGCGGAGATGACGCCGCCGCCGGCGTAGAGCACGGGTTTGCGCGCGGCGGAGATGAGCGCGAGGATGCGCTGGAGTTGTGCGTCGGTGGCGGTCCGCCGGTGGCTGATGAGCGGGTTGCGGAACGAGGTGGCGGCGGGAAACTCCGGCGTGACGGGGGCTTGTTGCACGTCTTTCGGGATGTCGATGACGACCGGGCCGGGGCGTCCGCTGCGCGCGAGGTGAAACGCTTCTTTGAAGATGCGCGGCAGGTCGGCGGCGTCGAGCACGAGGTAGGAGTGTTTTACGATGGGCAGCGTCATGCCGAAGAAATCGGTCTCCTGAAACGCGCTTTTGCCGATGTATTTTGAATACACTTGCCCGGTGATGGCGACGAGCGGGATGGAGTCCATGAACGCGTCGGCGATGGCGGAGACCAGGTTGGTCGCGCCAGGGCCGCTGGTGGCCATGCACACGCCGACTTTGCCGGAGGCGCGTGCGTAGCCTTCGGCGGCGAATGCGCCGCCTTGTTCGTGGCGCGGGAGGACGACGCGGAGGGCCTTCGTGCGGGCGAGCGCTTGGTGCAGTTCGAGCGAGGCGCCGCCGGGATAGGCGAAAAGGACTTCGACGTTTTCCCGGACAAGGCACTCCACGACACAATCGGCGCCGTTCATCCGGCGGGCGGGATGGGGGGCGGGCTTGGTGGATTTCGCGGCGGCTTTCGTTTCGGCGGCGGCGGAATGTCTGGCGGTCTTTTTCATGGGTGGCATTGCTCGCTAAAAAGGTTTAGACAATGCGTTTGCCCGCGGGCGAGGCAAGCGCGGAAAGGAGGGGCGGTTTCAGGAGGGGGGCGGCGGCTTCAGAAGAGAGGTGGTTTCAGCATGGAGGGGCGGTTTCAGAAAGGAGGGCGATTCAAGGCGGGCGGTGTCGGGAGCCAAAGGGGTGTCAGGATCCAACGGGATGTTGGAATCCAAAGCGGTGTCGGAATCAAGATGAATGTCGGAATCCAAAGCGGTGTCGGGATCAAGGTGGATGAGGAAGGGCGCTTGCGCAAGGAGCGGCGGCGTCCCGGCGCCGGACGCGGGCAACGCGAGCACCCGTCTGTTTACCCACGGGCTTTCGCCGCAGCCCAAGCGCAAGCGGGCGAGGCGTCGCCTCGTCCGGCGGCGGGACGCCGCCGCTCCTTGCGCAAGCGTTTTGGCGAGCGTTTTGGCGAGCGGGGGGCACGACTTTGAAACGCACCCTTCTAGAAAGGGCGCAACTTCAAACCGAGGGCCTGCCAGCGTTCCTCTTTCTTTGTTCTTCGTTCATCGCGCATCGTTCCTCTTCCTCTTTCGCTTTCGCTCTCGCTTTCTTCATTAGACGTGTTCGCCAACCTCGTTTTCGCTGTGTGTAACATTGCGCGGAGCCGGTAGGGAGGCCTCTCCGAGGCCTCCGCCGGACAGGGTTGGCGGTTTGAATTTTCATGGGTAAATCGAGGCGCATGGGGAATCGGGGCGGTATGGGGAATCGAAGCGTTTTCGCGGAGGCCTCGGAGAGGCCTCCCTATCGGCGCTTCCGCGCCCTAGGAGCGTTTCCCATGTGACAGAATCATTGATGTTACGTGCTGCCTCGGTCGTAGCGCAGGTCGTCAGGTTTCTCGCTTTGCTCGGAAGCAAACTTGCTGAGCACGCAACGCTTGCGTAGCATGAAGCAGACATAGCATGAAGCAGACTTGGAAGTCTGCGCTACGACCGAGGCTTTGCGTAATCTTAGAGATAAAGAGGAAAGAGAGGGGGGAAGGAAAGCGGGAGTGACGTTACTTTGAGTGGCGCCCATGACTGAAAATCATCACGGGCGCACTTCGTAACTGATGTTACGCGGCGGCAGCGGCAGGTAGGGACGGCTCGGCGAGATGTTCGTGGCGGTCTCGGCGAGGCCGGCCTGCCTGAAATCCACCGGCCCGCGTAACCTCGGTTCGTGAAA
>JAIRTK010000006.1 GCA_031254955.1 Opitutaceae bacterium | reverse complement strand
CTTGGTTCCCTTTGTTTCCTTCTGTTCAAAACAAGCGTTCTTTTTTATCGCGGAAACGCGGAAAGGCTGAATCACTGAAAAAACAGAGGCAGGGTTTTCCGTGTTTCCGCACTTCCGCGCTTCCGCGATTCATTCATGGAGTCGTTTTTGGGAACAGAATTTCAGGATTCTTTAGGATTACCGGGATTGGATTTTTAATCATGATAATCCGTGAAAATCCGAGATGTTTTTAAGAGACAGGTCAAAAAGATGAACTTACTGGAAACCTTCGTGGCCGACCCCGACTTCGAGTGGTTGTTCATTGATGCGACCCACGTCAAAACGCATGCGCACGGCACCGGGGCCAAGGGCGGCACGCAAGCGGTCGGACGCACAAAAGGGGGCTTAACACGAAAGTACACGTGGCCGTGGATGCTCATGGCATGCCACTCCGAGTTCTTGTTACGGCGGGTTCCGTCGCTGATTGCACACAAGCTGACGCACTGACTCAAGACATTGCCGCAGAAAACCTTGTCACTGACAAAGGCTACGATATCAACGAGATTGTAGAGAATGCCCGTCACCGTGGCATGACAGTAGTCATCCCGCCGCGCAAGCATCGGGTGGCACCAAGAACCTATGACCGTTATTTGTATCGGTGCGGCATTTGGTGGAAAACGCCATCCTGAAACTGAAGGGCTGGCGGGGAATCGCCACACGCTATGTGAAAAATGCCTCCAGTTTCCTTGCCGCCGTCCAAATCCGATGTCTTTACCTCTGGCTTAAAGTCTCATGACGACACGCTCTAACAAAATTACAATAGGGCAGGCCGAAAGACGGTATGAAAAGCGAGGGGCAAGGCGAGGATGTAGGGGCTTCGCTTGCGAAGCCCGTCGCGGAAGGACGCCACGAGTTTGCTTCCGCCAGTGCGCTGGCGCAGTCGCATGAAATACAAACGCGCGCGACTGCTGTCCAGCAACGGGCTTCGCAAGCAACGGGCTTTGCAAGCGAAACCCCTACAACCGCCGCGGCCTTCCTTGGCAAACGTCGGCGGTCTCGGCGAGACCGCCCTATCATGAGGGCGCAAGCTCGTCGGGAAATGGTATAAAACGGAGCGTCGTCGCGGAGGCCTCGGAGAGGCCTCCCTGCCTTGGGCTGGTTTGCGTTGGGTGGGGCACAAGGTGTCCTCCGCGTAACTTTAGTTAATAAAAGCTTTTTCATGGCTCCGTGTTTTTTATGGCTCTGCGTTCTTCGCGTCTCCGTGATTAAACAAAATGGTTTGTTTATTAAATTGATTGATCGTGGGCAGGGATTCTCTCCGGCGTTTGCTTCCGTGTTTTTTGCGCGCGGCGCGCCGCCGGCCATTTCCATAGCAACAGCGCGGCGATGAGCCGCGCGTGCAGCCAGGCCATGCGGATGTTGTCGCGCACGTAATGGAAGTGCGACACGCCGCCGTCCGCGCGCGACAGGTAGCGGCACGCCGCCGGCATGTTCACCGCGGGCACGCCCGCCCAGAACAAACGCACCGCCGCCTCGGGATCGAAGTCGTAGCGCCGCGCAAACCGCGTGCGCCGCATCACGCGCACGAGCGGCGCGACGGGATACACCCGGAAGCCGAACAGCGGATCGTCGATGCCGCCGCCGAGGCATTCGCACCACACCAGCCCGACGCTGAGCCGGCGGCCTTTCAGCCGCGCCGCCGGCGCCTCCGGGCCGAACACAGGGCGTCCCAGCACGAGCGCGGACGGCTCGCGCAGCGAGGCTGTCATGAAATCCTGGATACGGTCGTCCGGGTGCTGCCCGTCGGCGTCCATCACGAGCGCGTGGGAAAATCCCTCCGCCGCCGCCAGCTCCGCGCCTTCGAGCACGGCGGCGCCTTTGCCTCCGTTTTTCGCGCGCGTGATGACGCGCAAGCCCGGCTCTTCCAGCGCAAGCCGGGCGACGGCCCCGGCGCTGCCGTCGTTGCTGCCGTCAACCACCACCCACACCGGGCGCCAGCGCGCCAGCGCGCCGCGCACCGTGGAAAGCAGCAGCTCCGCCCCGGTGTTGTAACTGGGGACAAGGACAAGATGCGTGCTGGAAACAGGAGGGTTCATGCGAAAAAATCGTTCTCTTTTTGGTTTTCGCACTGTTTCGAGAACGAACAATACCACTTGCGGATGAGAATGGCACTATGCGATGCCATTCGTGGCAGGGCGAGGCGTCCCGCCGAGCCGTTGGCGGATTGCGGCTCGGTGGGACGCCTCGCCCTACCTGAAGGGACAAGCTTGTCCGTAAATGGCATAAGAGAACGATAAAATGTCGGTGATGCGCTCATCGCCCGGCCTCCTTTTCCAGTTCCGCGCGCAAATACGCTTCGATTTCGGCGGTCAATGCCGCCGCCGGTTTTCGCGGGTCATGCGGCCACTCGCGGTCGAGCGCAAATTCCAGCGTGGCCGGCAGCATCGCCGGCGGTTTCCACCACGCGCGCCCGCGCGGCACCAGCCCGCGCGAGCTGCGGATGCGCACGAGCCGCACCGGGGCGCCGGCGCGGTTGGCGATGAGCGCGAAGCCGGGCTTGAGCGGGTTCAGCGCCGCGCCCGCGTCGGTGCGCGTGCCTTCGGGGAAAATGAGCAGCGAAAGCCCGCCGGCGATTCGTCCCGCGAGATCGCGCACGAGGTCGATGCCGCCCGTGCCCGAGGCGTGCCCGCCCACGATCGCCGCCGGGCCGATGGCCGGATTGCGCATGAGCGCGGGCTTGAAAATGCACACGGTGTCGGCGGGCAGCCGCGCGAGCAAAAGGGGCGCGTCAATCAGCGTCGGATGATTCGCGATGAACACCGTGCCGGGGCGCGCCACCGGGGCTGCCGCCGGGGCCGTCGAGGCCGACGCCGGCTTCGCGAGGCCGTCTTCGCCGGCAGGCGGCGCGCCGCCATCACCGCGCGCCGCCGGGGCCGTTGCCGCCATCGTCGCCGTTGCCGTCGCCGTCGCCGGTCTTGCGAAGCCGCGCCATGTGATGAGCAGCATTCGGCTCGTGCGAAACCAGAACACCCATTGGCGGAACAGCACGCGCACCGCGCGGCGCACGAGGCGGTTCACGCGAGGGGATTTCCGCCACGGCAGCAACGGCAGGCTGAGCAGGTTCACGGCGCATCCTCCGAGGCCGAACCAGGCCCACGAGGCATAGTAGGCGAGGGCATAATAAATGCGGGTGATACGGCGGGTCATGGCGCGCGCGGGCCTCCCAGCCCCGGTGCCTTCCTCCGCTCCTGTTCTTCGCTCCGCTTCTGTTCTTTTCTCCGCCCCTGTTCTTTCCTCTTTATTCTTTCTCTTTCCTCTTTCTCTCCTCTCCGCGTTTTTTTGGAGAAAGAGGAAAGAGAAAGAATAAAGAGGAAAGAACAAGGCGCGACGACGGCGCTCATTGGGGTTTCCCTCCTTTTTCGCCCGCCGCCGGCTCCACCTCCGCCGCCGGATTCATCGGGATGAAATTAAACCACTGCCACGGGTCGGCGCGGAGGAGGGTTTCGAGTTTGCGCAGAAAATCCTGAAAATGCGCGTGCGCCCGGCGCATCGCGGCGGCGCGCGGCTCGCCTTCGACAGGCTCGAAGCGCGGCGAGGCGTGCAGCACCGCCGCCGCCGGCCCGCTCGGCATGCCGACGGCGAGAATCACGGGGCGGTGGAAGATGAGCGCGAGGTTGTAGATGGTCACTGGAAACAGCCGCCGCGCGCCGAGAAACTCAAACGCCGCCGTGCGCGCGCTGAACTCCACGCGGTCGCAGTGCATCACGATGGCCGCGGGCGAATCGGCGGCGGCCTTCAGCGCGTGGAGCGCCTCCCGTGGCTCGTTGATCCAGATGAATTGCAGGCGCCCGCCGAAACGCTCGGCGAGCTTGTCGGTGTCGTGCGAGTTGCCCACGCGTTGCCGCACGATGCGCACGGCCAGATGCTCGTAGCCGCCGATCTGGCAGCCTTGCAAATCCGACGCGCCCACGTGAAACGAGCCGATCAGCACGCGTCCGCCGTTTTCGAGCCAGGCCTTGAAATCCGCCGTGCCCGGCCCGTAGGTCGTGCGGTAGTCGCGTCCGTCGGCGACGCGGAGGCGGCCCATCAACATTTCCTCAAACGCGAAAAAATGCCGGAAGACCTCGCGCCAGGCCGGGCGCCGCCCGAGCACGAGGGAGAGGTAGTCGCGCGAGTGGCGGCGCTCGGCGGGCATGCGCGTCATCGCGATGAGCGTGCCGAGCGCGCGCAGCGGTTTGTAGAGGCGCTCGGGCAGCACGCGGTCCGCCGCGCGCAGGAAACGGTAGCCCCAGCCCGGCCCGGGATTGCGGCGCGCGGGGACGGCGGCGGAAGGTCTGCTGGCGGGAGGCGGGGACGGCTCGCCGAGCCGTCCGCGAGAACCACCGGCTGGCGGTGGCGGAGGCTGTGGTGGCGGCGGCGTTGGTGGCGGCGTTGACGGCGGCGTTGGCGGCGTTGACGGCGGCGTTGGTGGTGTTGACGGCGGCGTTGGTGGCGGCGTTAACGTTGACGACGTTGGTGGCGACGGTGGTGGCAGCAGCGTTGGCGTTGACGGCGTTGGCGGCGGCGGCGGCGGCGTTGTTGACAGCAGCGTTGGCGGCGGCGGCATTGACAGCGGTGCGCTCGGCGAGCGAACCCTGCCGGCGTTGACGGTGACGGTGGCGGTGGCGGTGGCGTCGCTCATGCGTCGCTCCAGTCAAGACGCAGCCGCCAGCCGGGCGCGACGACGCCGTTAAAATTTTTCCGCCCGTGCAGCAACGCGAACCACTCCGCGGGCGCAAGCCCCGCCGCCGGCCCGTCCACGGGCGCAAGCAGGACGCGGCCCAGCGCGCGGCCCGGTGCACCACGGTCATGACCGTGGGATGCGTGCGTTTCGCACGCATCATGATCCCGTCCAAAGCCGTCCGGGCCGTCGCGGGGTTGGGATTTCGGGGCCGGGGAATTGGGGATTTTTTGGGGATTGCCAGGCGCCCCGTCTTGCCCGGAGGGGATTGAAGACAGGGGTTTTTCCCCCTCGGGCGGGATGCCCGCGCCCCGTTGCGCCTCCCCTTCGGCGGGTCTCGCCAGCGCCAGCGCATACGCGAAGGTCGCGCCGGACGCCGCGCCGACCTCGCGCAGCCACGTGCCCCGCTCCTCGCCACCGCAAAGCACCGCGCGCGGCGCCGGGGAAAGCATCGCGGCCAGCAACGCCTGCCCCGGCAAAAACGCTCCGCCCGCCATCGGGAAAAGTTCGCGCACCGGTTGTGCGCGGCGGATCATGCCCTGTTGCACCGCGCCGGGATGAATCGAGGTCTGGAAACCCGTGGGACTCGCGGACGGGAAACTTTCCAGAAACGACTCCAGCGCGCGCCCCTCGCCGAATTGCGTGGCGTGGATGATGGCGTCGTCCGCGCCCGGCGCCACGCGCGCGAGCGCCGCGCTCACGAGCATGCCGAGCTGCGTCATGCGCCGCGCCGCGCCGGGCGGGAAGCACGCCTTCAGGCGTTCGCGCGTGGCGGACGGCTCCTCGTCGCCGGGAGCGTCGGTGTGCAGGGCCTGGATGATGCGCTCAAACATGGTGAAGAAGCAGGGCGGCATGGGCGCCGCCGAAAGCGTTGCTCGCGCAAACGACGCCGTCGCCCGCGCCGGTGTCGATGGGTTCCAGCGCCACATGCGCGGCGAGGGCGGGCGCGGCGCCGCCGGCGGTGTCGGCGGCGAGGACGCCTGGCGCGCGCCCGCCGCGCAACGCCGCCGCCGCGACCGCCAGCTCGACCAGCCCGCAACTGCCGAGCGTGTGCCCCAGCCCGCCTTTCCAACCGGTGAGCCGCGCGCCGGGAAACGCCGCCGCCGCCGCCGCGGTTTCGAGCCGGCCCGCCTCCAGCGTGCCGGTGCCGTGCCCTTTCACCCAGAGGTTGCGCAGGCCGCGCCCCGCCGCCGCGCGCGCCACGGGCGCGAACACCGCCGCGAACCCCGCGCCGTCGGGTCGGTTCGCCGTGGCGTGAAACATCTCGTTGTGCAACGCGTGCGCGCCGAGCGCGAAGTCGCCACGGTCGCGCGCCACGACCGCGAACGCCGCGCCGTCGCCAAGCCCGATGGAGCCGGTCGCGCGTTCGCGATAGGGCGCGGGGAACCCGGCGTTGAGGATTTTCAACGCGTGAAAACCGCCCGTCACAAACGGGCTTAAAAAATCATACGACACCACCAGCGCCGCGTCCGCCGCGCCGCTCCCGACCAGCCGCGCGGCGTGCAGCAGGCCGAGGTGGGCCGACACGCACGCATGGGAAAACACCGTGACATTTTCGCCCCAGCCGCACGCCCCGCGCACCAGCGCGACCGAGCCGTGCGTGGAGCCATGCGGTGTGTGCGCGCGAGCGGCGGCGGCAGCGGCTGAGGAGGCGGTTGCTGAGGCTGAGGTGGCTGCTGCTGAGGCGGCGGTGGCGACGGCTGAGGTGGCGGCTGGGGCGGCGAGGGCCGCGATTGAGGCAGCGGCTGGGACACCGCTGGCGGCGGCGGTGGCGGCGGAGGAGGCGAGTGCACTGTCGGCGGCGAGGGCGGCGGTGGCGTTGGCACCGGTAAGGGCTGCGGTGGTGGCGGCGGCGAGGAGGCTGTCAGTGGCGCGGATGCGTCCAGCGGCGAAGGCGTTTGTGGCGGTGGCGGTGGCACCGACGAGGGCGCTGCCGCCGGCTAGGGTGCCGGTGGCGGCGGAGGAGGCGAGGGTGCCGGTGGCGGTGGCGCCGGCGAGTGCGTTGCCAGCGGTGAGGGCGCCGGTGGCGCCGGCGGCGGCGAGGGCGCGGCGGTAGGCGTAGAGGCTGCCGACGCCGAAGTTGCTGCTCGTCACGCAAACCGGACGCCGGGCCGATCCCCAGCCCGGCCCGCAAACCGGCGCGAGAAACCCGCGCAGCGCCGCCAGCCACGCGGGCGGCGCGGTCTCGTCGAGCGCGCGCCCCGGCAACAGCGCCAGCGGCACCGCGTCGCCGCCCTCGCTCCCGAGCACCGGCGTCGCGCGCAGCGCGCTTTCCCCGCGCAACAACGCCGCGAGCGTGTCCGCCGTCCCGCCGAAAGGCGTGAGGCATTCGCAGGCGGCGAGGCGGACGGCGTTGGGAGAGGATGCGGGCATTTTTTCAGGACAATTCGCGTGAGTCCATGGACGTTTCTCCGACAGGGAGACCACGGGTGTGATTCAAAGCGGTGTCGGAATCCAAAAGGAGGCGGAAGACGGGAAACGGAAAGGCGCTCGCGCAAGGAGCGGCGGCCTCCCGCCGCCGGACGAGGCGAAGCCTCGCCCGTTTGCGAAGGGCTTGGGCTGCGCAAAAACCCGCGGGCGGACGGGTGCTCGCGTGGCTCGCATCCGACGGCGGGCTGCCGCCGCTCCTTGCGCGAACGCCCTGGGGTGGCGCGCCTTTGAATCGCACGCGGAGGACTTGGCGAGACCTCCCTACCTTGCTGCCTGCCATGTCATGATGCGGGTGATGGTGGGCGGCGCGCATGGTGCGTCGGGTTTCCTCGGGGCCGGACTCAGACTCCGGACGACAGCGTGCCGCCGGAGCGTTCACGGATGAAATCGGCGAGCGCCTTGACGCTGGCAAGGGCGGCCTTGGATTCCTCGCTGCTGCTGATTTTGATGCCAAATTCCTTTTCGAGCTTCACGACGAGTTCGAGCGCGTCGATGGAATCGAGCGCAAGCCCGGAGCCGATGAGCGGCGCGGTTTCGTCGATTTCATCAGGGGGGATGTCCTCAAGGTTGAGGGTTTCCACGATAAGGTGTTTGAGACGGGTGATAAGCGGGTCGCTGGACATGTCAGGAGGATGCGCACGGTGGATTTTTGGCGATTTATTCGCAAGCCGGAAACAGGGCGGCACCCGCGTGAGAACGAGAAAGTGGAAAGAGGACGAGGACGAAAACGAGAAAGAGAAAGAGAAAGAGGAATGGGGAAAGAGAATGAAACGGAAACACCCCATCCCTTAAAAACCCTCGATGCAGGGCGCGACCTTGCGCCGCGCCGCGATGCCCGGCTTCGACGCCGCTTCCCAAAACGCGGCCCGACGCAAGTTCAGACTCTGCGGCAACGCCCGCGAAGGGGAAATGAAAAACAACCTCTCCCTGTCCATTCTACCCATTAAATGTCCCTGCCCATTAAAGAGTCCCTGATTAAACTGTCTTTCTCTTCTCTTCATATTTCCA
>JAIRTK010000570.1 GCA_031254955.1 Opitutaceae bacterium | reverse complement strand
GGGGTGGTGTGTGGGTGGTGGGTGGGTGGTGTGTGGGGGTGGTGGAGAGGTGGTGGAGGGGGGAGGGAAGGGAAGGGGGAGTGGGACGTGAAGGGGGGGCGTAATGGACTATGGACGTAATGGACTCAATGGACGCAATGGACGCAATGGACTATGGACGCGTGGATGAGGGGATGGGTGATGGGGATGGAGGGGATGAGGGATGGTGGATAAGAGATGAGGGACGAGGGATGGGAGAGTGACATCAGTTAGTTATTAAAAAGCTTGATGAGGGTTTTTTGTCTTCGCGGTCTTTGCGTCCTTTGCGGTTAAAAAATATTTTTTTGGGCGGTGTTTCTATTAAGTTACTGCTGTTACGCGCCGCCTCGGTCGTAGCGCAGACTGGCGGGCTGTCGCTTCGCTCGAAACCCAGTCTGCTTCCGGGCGGGCCTTCGGCCCGTCAGCAGGTTTGGAAACCTGCGCTACGACGGAGGCGCTTCATCTCGGTTAAGTTGGAAAATTTGTGTGGGCGCGGGTGGTTTCCAGAAAAATACGCGCGGCGCGGATGTCGGCGATGCGTTGCGTCCCGGCTTCGCGTTCGATCACAAGCTCGCCGCGGTAGCCCGCCTCGCGGAGCGCCGCGAGAAATCCCGGCCAGTCCACGTGGCCGCGCCCGACCGGGACTTCCTCGCCCCACTCGCCGGGGGTCGTGGCGCGGGTGGCGTCCTTGACATGCACCTGCCGCAGCCACGGGGCGAGCACGCGCACGGCGTCCACGGGGTCGCCTTTGCCGTAGAGAATCATGTTGGCGGGATCGAAGTTCACGCCGACGCCGGGGTGGTTGAGCGTTTTTAGGAAATCGGCCAGTTCGGCGGCGGTTTCCTGTCCGGTTTCGAGGCCGAGCGCGATGGATTCGCGGGCGAAGAGGTCGGCGACGGTTTGCAGGCGTCCGAGCATTTTTTCGTAGCCGGGGCCTGCGGCTTTGTGCGGGAGGAAGCCGGCGTGGAGCGTGACGAGCGGCAGGCGCAGGTTCGCGGCTATCGCGGCGCACCGGCGGAAGTTTTCGAGGTTTTGCCCCCAGGTCGCGTCGGGCGCGATGCCGCCGGTCCGGCGGATGCTTTCGAGGGTGGTGTAATCCTCGCCGAGGCAGCGCACCATGCCGGAGAGGGGCGTGATGTTGTTTTGCGCGATCAGGGCGGCGACATCGGCCCATGCTTCGGGGGCTTCGTTCAGCGGGTCAAGGGCGAGCTGGATGCGGGCGAGGCCGACGGCGGCAAGTTTGTCGAGCAGGTCGCGCGCGTTGGCCGGTTCGAGCGACCAGGTGCAGACCGCGAGGCGGGAGGCGATGGTGGTGGCGGCAGCGGTAGCGGTGGCGGCGGCGGGTGTTGTCATGGCGGGTTGTGCGGGAGGGAAGGGGAGGGCGGGGGGAATCACTGGCCGGGGTTGCCGGCGTCCGGCCCGAGGGCGCGTCCGATGGCGCGGAGGATGTGGGGATCGTTGCGCGGGGAGCGTTGGTTGGCGAGGGTCCATTTCGTGTAGCCTTCCTCGCGCAGGGCGGCGTCGCCGGCGGCGGACAATTCGGCGAAGAGGCGGCGCATGAAACGCCAGCCGGTGAGCCGGGGGTCTTTCAGCACGGGTTGGCCGTCGGTGTAGCGCCAGGTTTGCAGTTCGCGGATGGCGGCGTTGTCGGGCAGGGGGGCGTCGCCGCCGGTTTCGAGCGAGTGGACGAGCGGGTTCCAAAAGACGGGCGCCGCGGAATAGTCCAGCCGGGAAAGCACCGCGATTTCCTCCTCGCGCGGGGGCCAGACCTCGAATGCGCCGAGCGGTCCGAGCGCGCCTTCCCCGAGGCCTTTTTCCGACCAGCGGGCAGTGCCTTCGAGCAGCCATGCGGGCCTGAACCAAAAGGCGCCGTATTGGATGAGGTGGAAGTATTCGTGCGCGATGGTCTGGCCTCGGGAGGCCCGGATGGAAGAGGAGATTCTGATTTGCAGGCAGCCGGAGCCGGGCGGGTCGCCGTCGAGGCGGTGTCGCGCGACGGCGGAGTAGGCTTTGCCGTTGAGTGCGCGGGGGCTTTTGTTTTCGCGATCCCTTCTGGTCGGCAAGTCGGCGCGGTGGCGCAGGTAGATGTGGATGCGGTTTGCGCCGGCGAAGCGCGGGGAGGCGAGCGGGTCGGGAAAGCCAAGCGCCTCGATCCATAGCTTTTGCGCGGCGAGGGCTTGGGTGAGCACGTCCTCGACGCGGTCGGGCACGCCGTTGGCATTGGCGTCGCCGGCGTCAACGGCATGGTGGCCTGAAGTCTGGTAGAACACGCGGATGCGGCCTTGCTCGTGAACTTGGTCGGCGGGGTGCGCGGCGGCGGGAGCGGCGGCGGGAGGGGCGGCGGGGACTGGAGGAGGGACGGGAGGGTGTTGCGCAGGCAACGGCAGGAGCGTCGCGATGAGCCATGAGAAAGGCAGCGCGAATAACACGCACACGCGGCGGCGGCGGCGGGGCGGGGCGCCGCGTGCGCGCGGGAGTTTCGCGGGGCGGGGCGCGGTGAGCGCGGGGGGCGGCACTCTTGGAGGCCTCATAGGCCGGCGATTTCCCAGCCTTTGCGGTAGTGGCGGCGAACCAGTTTGTCAGCGGCTTTGAGGTCAAACTTCAGCGCGGCGCTGTCCCATTTGAGCGTGGTTTTGGGGAAGCGCGCGGCGATGCCGCCGAGGAGCACGGCTTCGGTGAGCGGACCGGCGTAATCGAAATCCGCGGTGGTGCGGCCGTTTCCTCGGCATGCTTCGACGAATTGTTTCCAGTGATTGGCGCCGGCGACGCGGGGCAACTGGAAGTCTTTGAAGTTCGCGGTGGGGAAGAGGGCGAGGCGCGAGACGTGCGGCAGCAGGAGCACGCCTTTTTCGCCGATGAAGAGGGAGCCTTGTCCGGGCAGTTTGTTGTCTTTCAGTTTGTCGAGTTCGACGAGGGCGGTGACTTCCGCGGGCGGGTGGTTGGAGCCGTCATACCAGAAGAGGTTCAGCGTGTCGCCGGAGGTGAAGGGGGTGCCGGCGAAGGTGTAGCGGACGCGGGCGTCGAGCGCCCAGTTGCCGTGGGCGGGCGCGGCGCCGTCGGAGCGCACGGAGACGGGGGCGGCGAGGTCGAGGCCGTCAAAGACGGGGTCGAAGATGTGGCAGGCCATGTCGCCGAGGGTGCCGGTGCCGAAGTCGAGGCGTTTGCGCCAGTTGCCGGGGTGGTAATATTTGTCGCCGATGTAGGGGCGGGCGGCGCACACGCCGAGCCATCCGTCCCAGTCAAGTCCGTCCGGCACGGGGTCGGCGCGCTTGGGCGCGGGCGCGGCGTCGCCCCAGGTTTTGTAGCACCAGGAGTGCACTTCGCGGACTTTGCCGATGGCGCCTTCGCGCAGTGTGCGCGCGGCGGTGCGGTAGTGGGCGTTGGAGTGGATTTGGATGCCCATTTGGGTGACGCGTTTTTTCGCGCGGGCGATTTCGCGCATCCGGCGGGCTTCATGCAGTTCGTGCGCGAGGGGTTTTTCCACGTAGGCGTGGAGGCCCAGGTTCATGGCGGCGGCGGCGATGGGCGCGTGCATGTGGTCGGGCGTGGAGATGTTGAGGGTGTCGAGCGTGCCGCCCATTTTCGCGAGCATTTCGCGCCAGTCGCGGAAGAAGCGGGCGGCGGGGAAGGCTTCGCGCGCTTTGGCGGCGAGGGTTGCGTCCACGTCGCACAGGGCGGCGATTTCGAGGTGGTCGCAACTGGAGATTTGTTGCAGGTCTTGCCAGCCCATGCCGGAGAGGCCGACGGCGGCGTGGCGGAGGCGTCCGGTGGGCGGGTCGGCCATGAGGTTGCGGGTGACGAAGGGGGCGGCGGCGAAGGCGAGGCCGACGGTTTTGAGGAAGGCGCGGCGGGTGGGCGCGGCGGGCGGGGGGACGGGCGGGAGGACGGGTGGGTGGGTTATGGTTGGCATGGGAATCGGGTGTGGAGTTGGCGGGGGAATCGGGTGTGGGAATTGTCGGGGGGGTGTTTTTTCAATAAGTAACTGATGTTACGCGCCTGCCCGTCCGTCCGCGCCGCGAGGCTTGTTATGGAGTGCGGCGGGCTCCCGCCGCTTTTGACGGCGCGACAGGTCGCGCCGCCCCGCCTGCCGAGGGAAGCCCAGGGGAAAACGCGGCGGGCCGGCGGGCCGGCCCGTCAAAAGCGGTGACAAGTCACCGCACTCCAAAAAAGACTCGCCGCGTAACATCAGTAAGTAACGTGGACTGGCGGGTTGTTGTTTTGTTCAAAATCGGGTTTGTTTCGGGGCGGGCCTGCGGCCCGTCAGCAGGTTTGGAACCCTGCGCTACTGCTGGGTAGCGTTGGGTGGTTCAAAGGAGGGGGGACGCGTGGGTTCGGTTATTGGCCGAGGGCGCGGCGGAGGGCGGGGAGCATGGCGGCGACTTGGCGGGTGATGCCGAGTTCGTTGGGGTGGGAGCCGTCGATCATGCCTTCGTCGTCGTCGCCGAAGAGGGTGGCGCCTTCGATGTAGGTGATGCGGGTCATGCCTTCGGCGAGGAGTTTTTCGTAGGTGGCGCGTTGGGCGGCGCGGGCTTTTTGGTGTTTTTCTTGGAGGCGGGGGAAGAGCCAGGCGTGGGCGTAGGTGCGGTCTTCGAGGAGGATAATGGGGGTTTGCGGGTGGGTTTTGCGGAGGTGGCGGAGGGTGTTTTCGAGGCGCGCGGAGATTTCGTCGGGCGCGAGGGCGCTCATGTTGGGGAGGCAGTCGAGGATGTAGAGGGCGGCGTCGATTTCGGCGATGAGGCGGGCCATGGCGGGTTCCATTTTGCCGTTGCCGGAGAGGCCGAGGTTGATGACGGGGGTGTCGAGGCGGCGTCCGAGGATGGCGGGGATGGTCATGCCGGGGCGGGAGGCGGAGGCGCCGTGCGCGATGGAGGTGCCGTAGTAGAGGATGGTTTTTTGGGCGGGCGGGGGCAGCCAGGTGAAGGCGCTGTTTTGGGGGACGCCGATTTCGAGGGCGGTGGTGGTGTTGTAGAGGGGGAGGTAGAGGCGGTAGTCGCGGGTGCCGGGGGCGGGGTTGTCGAGGAGGGTTTTTTCGAGGTGTTTGTCGTTGGTTTTGATGTTGGGTTGGGCGACGGCGGCCCAGCGCCAGTGGCCGGCGGGGTCGCGGGCGTAGAGGTCGAGGCCGCTGCGGGCGATGGGGGTCATGTTGGCGCTGACGAGGTCGTTGGCGACGGTGTGGCGGACGTGGATTTGGGGGGCGTCGGTGCGGAAGCGGAGGTTGAGGCCGGCGGAGTTTTGGGAGAGTCGCCAGATGGCTTTGGTGACGGTTTTTTGGGCGCGCGCGGGGAGGCGGTTGAAGGGGGTGGGGGTGTCGTTCCAGGCGCGGCCTTCGATGGGGGCTTGGGCGGCGTTGTGCCATGTGATGGGGGGGGCGGGGGCGGGCGCGGGGGTGGTGGTGGTGGTGGTGGTGGTGGCGGCGGGGGGCGCGGGGGCGGGGGGAGCGGGGGG
>JAIRTK010000381.1 GCA_031254955.1 Opitutaceae bacterium | reverse complement strand
GCGAGGAGCGGAGTCGGGTTACGTGTGGAAAGGCGGGATTTCACCTCGTTTCGCCGAAAGGCGAGGAACCGAATTGGCCGCTGGACGGCAATGCGATGGATGCGCCAGCGAAACTGGGGTTTGTAGAGAATGGCTTCAAGGATCCCGCGGGCTGCGGATGGCGTGATGACCGGGTAACTGACACGCTCCACTTTCATCTCTGGTCGGGTAATGCAGGCAAGTTCGCCCCATGTGCGGAGGTGGATAGGCATGGCATCGACATGTGAGGACAAGGAAACACACCCGTCAAGGCCAAAAACCAACAATTATCACGGCGGATTGACTTTTTTATCCTTATTGCACACAGATGCATCGTGACAGGCAGATGCGGATTGAAATGTGATGATTGTTGGTTGGTTACGAAGTAGCCATAGCAACCCCGGGAATGTTCCATTCCCGGGGTTGTTTCTTGGTGGGATAAACCTTCACACACAGAAATCCTCCCCTTCGGCATGGCAGGCTCCGAGGTGTTCGTCGTAGTTGGCAGCCCAAAACCATGTTTCGAGATTTTTGGCCTCAAAAGTCTTGGCGACATACCCTTTTGCCTTGGCATCAAGAAATTCGCCGTGCTCGTAGAGGTTGACGGAATAGTGTTGGGTTTCGCGCCACTCGTCCGTGCTCAGGTGTTTTTCCCGGCGTAGTTTTTCGATGAGATCTTGACCGCGCTTCCACTGCACGAGAACGCCGCGAGTGTTGGCATCGACCAAACGGCAAGCCGCGTCGGCGGCAGGGAAATCGAGTTTTGCCGACGCGGCATAAACAGGATCGGCGGCGGCGGAATCGCGTCCGGTGAGCTTGTAGAGTTCGGCAAAATAATCGGCGTAGAATTGAGGGAGGTGGAGGCGGTCTTCCGCATCGGGGTATCGCTTGAGAAAAGCGAGCGTGGCGGCGGTGGCGGTTTCGTAGGCGCCTGGCGGGATGCCTCCCTCGACCGCGTGAAAAACGATGACGGGGCAGCGTCCCGGACGACACCCCTCCCGGTTGCAGCGCCCGGCGGTTTGGATGATGGAATCGAGCGGGCCGAGTGCGCGGTAGGCGATGGGGAAATCCACGTCAACGCCGGCTTCGATGAGCTGCGTGGAGACGAGGATACAGGGTTGTTTTTCGGTATTATCCGGATGCAGGCGGCGACGCACCTCGGCGAGCACCTGCCGGCGGTGCGCGGGGCACATGCGCGAGGAAAGGTGGAGCACCGCGCCGGAGGCGGCGGTTTTTTTCAGCCTGCGAAACAGGGCGCGGGCATCCTTGGTGGTGTTGAGAACGCAGAGTGCTTGCTGACACGGCGCTTTGAGGAGTTCCCTTGCAAGTTCACTCCATGTGTATGAAACGGCAGGCGCTCCGGGCGTCGAGGGAAGCCGAATACGAGTGCGCCGGAGAGTTTCCGCAAGGGCATTGGCATCGGCTTCGATCGGGGTGGGGTTCCAGCCAAAGGGCAGCGCGTTTTTCGCGGAGGCGAAGGCGGGCTGGGTCGCGGTCATGAAGACCGCCGTGCTGCCATAGGGTTCGCCGGTCAGGAGGCTGACGCCGGAAAGGAGCGAAGGGACGAGGTTGTGCGGGAGCGTTTGGACTTCATCAAAGAGAATGACGGAGCGGGCAATGTTGTGGAGTTTGCGGCAATCGCTGGTGCGGCTCGCAAAGAGGCTCTCGAAAAACCGGACACTGGTGGTAACGACCAGCGGGGCATCCCAGTTTTCCTGAGCGAGACGGACGCGCCGTATGTGTTCATCCTCGGCATCGCGGTCGTGTTGAGGGGCGTTGCTCTCAAGCTCGCGCGGAGCAACGGCGCTGTGGTGCTCAAGGATGTAATCGGGGCCGAATCGGGTTTCGAAAAGTTTGCGGAAAACACCGGCGGTTTGCTCGACGATGCTGGTGTAAGGGATGACGACAATGATGCGGCGGAGGCGCCGCGGGTCGTCGATTGCAAGGAGCTTGTTGTGCAGCTCGATGTGCCGGAGCGCGAAGGCGAGCGAGGAGAGGGTTTTGCCGCTGCCGGTGGGAGCAGTGAGAGTAAAGAGGCCGGGCGGGCAGGCGGCTTTCCGGAGGCAGTTGTCGAGGAGTTCGCGGCGGAGGCGGTTGACTTCGCCGTCGGCTGGCTTTGCGCGGAGTTCGGCGAGAAGGATTTCGAGGGATCGGGGCGCGTTGAGAAAGTCGTGATTCGGAGCGTGCGAAAAAGCGGGCCGCCTGGCGGCTTGGGCGGGATCGAAATGCCGCTCCGTGTCGAGAAAATCGGCGTCCACCAGGCAACTGAAAAGCATGCGGGCGCGGAAGGCCGTTTCGAATACACGATTGACCTCGGACGGCGAGGGCAGCGGCTGAGCCGGAAGTTCCGGGATCATAATGCCACCCTCATCGTTAGCGAGACGTAGGAGAAGTTCTTTGACGGATTCCGGACAGCCTCCGGTAAATACGGGACGGGTGCCGGATAAATTGAATTTTCTCAGAGATTGCTGCAACGAAACGCGTGTGCTGGCGGTGTCATTCTGGAATGAAGGGAGGCCTGTGTGGTGACCATCTATCAGGAAGGAAAGCAGGGGATGGTTGGCTGCGTAGGCCGCGAATGCGCCGGAAATCCAGTGGTTGACACCGTGGATGCGGGTTGGGGCGCGAAGGCGGGCTTGAAAGCGTTCCGAGTATTTTCCGAGATCGTGAAGCAACCCTGCGATCCGGGCGATGTCGGCGAGTCCGAAGGCGTCGGCGAACTGGGCGGCGAGTTTGGCAACGTTGCGCAGATGCACCGCGAGCAATTGCCATTTTCCAGAGGATTCCGGCAATGGATTGCCATCGGCATCATTGGCAGTATGGGCATAGTAGCGCATGGTCGGAACAGGCAGTCTGGCGGCGCCTAGCAAATGCGCAATCGTTTTATTAAGTTAATGTTAAGAAAACTCCTGGCCATGCCATTCAGACTGTCAACTCCTGTCGTGATTGGCTTGGAGGAGGCGGGTGGTTTGGCTTGTGTTTTGGGATGCGGCTTTGCTGACGAGGTTGCTTGGGCGCCTCATTGGCTCTGATTGTTTCATTCCGATCCGCATTCCTTTTTATTCTTCGGACAATCTCTCTTTTTAACTGATGTTACGCGACGACAGTGCAAGGCAGGGACGGCTAGGCGAGCCGCCCGCGGCGGTCTCGGCGAAACCACCCTGCCCAAAATCCGCCGGCCCGCGTAACCTCGGTTTTTAATACACATCATGACCGCATCCATTTCCGCCACCACCGGCTCTTTCACGCTGCCCGGCGAAGCCGGCTTTGAGCAGCTTACGCTGCGCCTCGCAAAAAAGTGGGGCGCGGACACCATTCGCGACTCCGACGGCACCCGGCTTTCGCCAGAGATCGTCCAGTCGGGCCATGCCATCTACTCGACCGTCTGCCTCGTCCGCTCCGTGCAGCCTTGGGCGCGCTCGCATCGCGACATGCTCCAGCAGAATTTCCTCATGAGCCGGCCCGTCGTCGCCGCGAAAAACTCCGTGAGCGTCACGCTGCTCGACGGCTACTACACCGGGCAGTTCGCGGTGAATTTCAAGGACTCGCCCAAACAGTGGTGGCAGGTCTTCGACCGCACCACGGGCAAGGAGGTGCCGAAATCGAAGTGGTCGGTGAATCCGCGCAAGGGCGCCGTCACCATCGCCGGCGCGTATCCGGGACACCGATACACGGTCAACTTCCTCGCGTTCCGCGTCTGGGAGGAAATCTCGATGTATAATCACCTCACCAACAACTGGGGCGACCGCGAGCATCTTGCCGCGGTCGATCCGATGCAGCCGGAAACGCAAAAGGCGCTGCTCGTGTTTCTCGACGGCTGGCTGCGCGGCCATCCGGACACCAGGGTCGTGCGGTTCACGTCGATGTTTTATAATTTTTCGTGGTTCTGGGGCGCCGACCACAAGCGGCTGCGCGACATCTACTCGGATTGGGGCGACTACGAGATGACTGTCAGCCCGCGCGCGCTGCGGTTGTTCGAGAAAAAACACGGCTACCGGCTGACCTCGGAGGATTTTGTCAACGGCGGTCTTTATAATTCCACCCACAACGCCCCGTCGCGCCGCTACCGCGATTACATGGCGTTCGTGCACGATTTCGTGATCGGATTCGGGCGCAAGTGCATCGACCTTGTCCACCGCCACGGGAAGCTCGCCTATGTCTTTTATGATGATCACTGGATCGGCGTGGAGCCGGGCAGTCCGCGTTTCGCGGAGTTCGGTTTCGACGGGCTTATCAAGTGCGTGTTCAACGCCTTCGAGGTGCGGCTGTGCGCGCATTCGCGGGGCGCGGCCACGAAGGAACTGCGCCTGCATCCCTACCTGTTTCCCACCGGACTCAAGGGCGAGCCGACTTTCCAGAAGGGCGGCGGCGGCAACCCGACGCTCGACGCGAAGAATTTTTGGCTCGACGCGCGGCGCGGCATCGTGCGCGCGCCCATCGACCGCATCGGGCTGGGCGGCTACCTGTCGCTGGTCGAGCCTTGGCCGGATTTTCAGGACTACATCGGGCAGGTGGCGCAGGAGTTTCGCCTGTTGAAATCCTTTCACGCGGGCGACGCGCCTTATGTCGCGCCTTTCAAGGTCGCCGTGCTCACCGCTTGGGGCGATCTCCGCGCGTGGACTTGCTCCGGGCATTTTATGCAAAACGTCGAGCTTTACCATGTGCTTGAGGCGCTGGCGGGGCTGCCGCTCGACGTGCGATTCATCAGCCTCGACGATGTCGCGTCCGGGGGCGTGCCGCGCGGCGTGCGGGCGATTCTCAACTGCGGCCGCGCCGGCACGGCATGGAGCGGCGGGCATCATTGGGACGACCCGCGAGTCGAGGCGGCGCTGGCCGAATGGGTGCGCAAGGGCGGCGGCTTCGTCGGCATTGCCGAGCCGTCGGCGCGCCCGCAGCCGGGGCAGCATTTCCGTCTCGCGCAAGTGCTCGGGCTTGACCGTGACAACGGCGAGCGTCTGGCCAACGGTAAATACAACTACGACGCGCCCGCAGCCGGCATGGCGGCGCCCCACTTCATCACCGCCGATCTGGCGGATGGCAGGGCGCCCGATCTCGGCAAGGGCGTGGACGGCATTTATGTGCTGGGCGGCGGCACGCAGGTGCTGGCCGACGGCGACGGTTCGCCGCGGCTCGCCACGCATGCCTTCGGCAAGGGCCGCGCGGTGTATTTAAGCGGGTTCAAGTTCAACCATGAAAACACGCGGCTGCTGCACCGGGCGCTCTTCTGGGCGGCGGGGGGCGAGGCCGCGTGGGGCGTCTGGCAGGCGGAGAACTTTTATACAGAATGCGCGTGGTTTCCGAAAAAGAAAAAGCTCGTGGTGATCAACAACGCGGGCGCGCCGCAGGCCACGAGGGTGACTTTGGGCGACGGCAGGACCGCGCTGCCGGTCGCGCTCGACGCCCACGGAATCGCGATTCTCGACGTGTGAGGCGGGGTTTTGTTTTTTAATCACGGAAGCGCGGAAGGACGAAAAGGCGGAATATTATAAATACAATTTTTCCTGGGTTTCCGCTTTTCCGCGCTTCCGCGATTAAAATCTCCTGCAAAAAAGGGGGTGCAGGTGTCACAGGCCGCGCATGAACTCGAAGATTTTGTCGTTGTGGGAGGGGAGGTGTTCGTGCGCGAAGTCGGGGTAGATTTCCATGCGTTTGCGCGACTTGATTTTGTTGTAGGCGGCAAAC
>JAIRTK010000561.1 GCA_031254955.1 Opitutaceae bacterium | reverse complement strand
GCAGTGCTTCCGATCAACCGTGCCAGCGTGTTTCGCAATACGGGGTCGTCTTCGACTATGCCAACTGTTGTGTTCATCGGAAAGATATTTGGGGGCAATGGGGCCGCGGGCAACACATGCGTTTGGATTCTTTGTTTTCAGTATGGCGTGTCAGTCCGCCTCGGCGCCAGCGCGTGCCTTGGGTTTCGGGAGCCGGGGGAAGGGTATGACGTTGCAGCGTTTCGCCCAAGCGTCATAGAGCGCGCCCAACTCGGCGACTTTCTCCGGGTTGTCCGGGGCGAGGTCGTTCTGTTCGGTGCGGTCGAGGGCGATATTGTAGAGTTCCCAGTCTTTGCGGTTTTGCGCGACGAGTTTCCAATCGCCAAGGCGGACGGCGCGGTTGCCTTCGTGTTCCCAAAAGAGCGGCGTGGTTCGCGGGCTGGTTGCGCCCTCAAAGACCGGGCGCAGGCTGCTGCCTTCGAGCGGCGGCACGTCGTGGCTCTCGTGTGGGGCGGGATGCTTCGCGCCGGAGATATCCACAAATGTGGCCATGATGTCCATGATGTGCCCGACTTGCGTCGTGCTGGCGCCGGGATTCTTGATGCCGGCGGGCCAATGCGCGATGAAGGGAGTCGCAATGCCGCCTTCACATGTGAAGTGTTTGTAGCGAATGAAAGGTGTGTTGCTGACGTTGGCCCAGGCAATGCCGTAGCTTTGCCACACGTCCGACGGGCCTGCCATGACGTTGTGATTGGTGTTGCCGGCCTTGACTATGCGGCCATCGCGCAAACGGCTGGGAACGTCATACCACCTGGGGTCGATGCGTTCATCACATGCGCCGTTGTCGGAGAGAAAAATGACGAGTGTGTTTTTATCGAGGCCCCTGGCCTTGAGTTGCTCGTGGATGCGTCCGATGCCCTTGTCCATGATTTCAATCATGGCGGCATGTGTGGCCATGCGGTTGGCTTCCCACTCGCGATCTTGAACGTCGCCCCACGCCGCCGCACGCGGGTCGCGAGGTGAGAGCGGCCAGTGTTGGTCGACAAGCCCCGTTTTGACTTGGCGCTGATGGCGCTCCTCGCGAATCCTGTCCCATCCGGCGAGATAGCGTTTGCGGTATTTTTCAATCGCGGCCTCGGGAGCGTGCAGCGGCCAGTGGGGCGCGGTGTAGGCGACGTAGAGAAAAAACGGTTTTTCCCCGCCGGCGTGATGGTTGATTTCGGCGACGGCTTTGTCCGAAATCACATCGGTGTAGTAAAAGTCCTTGCGCTCATCAGGGGCCTCAATGGGTTTGTTGCCGTCCACCAGCGAGAACGGATCATAGTAACTGTTCACGCCGTGAATCGTGCCGTAGTAGCGATCAAAACCGCGTTGCAGAGGCCAGTTGTCCTTGTTGTCCCAATAGGGTTTTGATGATTGGAAATTAAGCTGCCGTTTGCCGTCGAAGAGAATGTGCGCGACGTGCCACTTGCCAACCATCGAGGTGGCGTAGCCCGCGCGCCGCAACTCCTCCGCCATCGTGAGCGCATTCTTGGCGAGCTCCCCGCGGTAGCCGGGAATGCCGCGATCCTCCATCATGTGCCCGATGCCGGCCTGGTGCGAATACAGGCCGGTGAGCAGTGAGGCGCGCGAGGGGCAGCAGCGCGGCGTGGTGTAGAACTGGGTCATTTTGATGCCGCCCTCCGCAAGGCGGTCCAGATTCGGCGTGTCTATTTCCGCGCCGAAACAACCAATATCCGAATAGCCGAGATCGTCGGCCATGATTAAAACGATGTTAGGACGCTGCGGCTGCGCGGCATAAGTCCGCCCGCAGTTAGCCGAAACACTCACTAAGAGAGGAAGTCCGCCAATCAGAATCTTATGGGTAATCATGCGGGCACACAGTACCAGAACCCGCGTGGCCGTGCAATCATTCAAAGCGATGAGGCAAAACCGATCCACCGGGCATGTCGTCTTTTTGGACGATTTACAGCGGCGCGCTTTGCTGCGACACTGTCTGTTTGTCCTCCCAAGCTGTTTGCACGCGTGCATCCCGCACGGGCGTGCCCTTGGCGTGACTGCGCAATAAATTTTCTCCCATGTCCCTGTTCAATACCGCTCCCGCTCTCTTCCTGTTGCTGGCCACCGTCATCCATTCCTGCCTAATGGGCCTTTTTAAGGGACGGCCTTAAAATTTTCCACAAGCAGGATTGCCCGTGCGCTTGTAGCCGCCATCGCCGTCCGCAGGGGAGGGTGGCCGCGTGGATTTGCATGGTGGCACTCCGCGTCGTCTGCCGGCGGGACGCCGGCGTTCCCAGTCGCCGACGCGTTTTCGGATGGGCCACGGCTGCGGTGCGGGCGGTCATGCGCGCGAGCGACTGGGAGCGCCGGCATCCTGCCGGCAGACGGTGACACGGAAAACCGGCGTCGGCAGACTCGCCGCCGCGACCATTTCCGCGTCGGCGCATTCCGAAAGGGAGCGGCGGCGAGTGCCGTTTACGCATTCCCCAAGGGAGCGGCGGCGTAACCTCAGTAGAGACTATCCGAAAAGTCGGAACATTATATAAAAACAATACTAATCATGTATGTTTTGACAGGCGAGCAATGGAATAGGGCTGGGCCGCATCTGCACGTGGCGTGCAACAGTGTGTTTGGCCGTTCGATGGCAGACACAAAGAAGGTATTCGAGACGTTGTTATTCATACTGCATACCGGCATGCAATGGGACTATTTGCCCAAAAACTTCCCGCCAAAATCCACGGTGCATGATGAGCTGAAACGCTGATGAAAACCGAACCCAGGACGGATGCGCACTGCGTCGTTATAAACATCGGCGGGTTGTGGAGCGCGCCCTTTCGTGGTTTGGGTATCATCGAAGCTTGCCTGTTCGCCGGGAACGTCATGGGGCTTTATTTACTGGGTTTGTCCTTTTGGGCCGCTTGATGATTACGCTTCATCGCCTTGCCTCTTGATTATCATTTTATATCAAAACCCGACTTTTCAGATGGCCTCTAGCACTACGCCGTTAAGTAACTGAGGTTACGCGGGCCGGCGTAGTGCAGGCGCGGCAGTGATGGCAGGGAGTCTCTCCGAGGCCGCCGCCGGGCGGGGCGGGAAGTTTGGGTTTTTATGGGAAAAGCGGAGCGTGGTTGCGGCGGCGCCTTGCCGAGACCGTCGACGTTTGCCGAGGAATGCCGCGGCGGTTGTCAGGCTTTTCGTTTCGCTCGGAATGGCGAAATACTAAATCTATTTCTCATTGGGAAAGAGTATTACGCTGAGTTTTCTCGCGTTCTGCTTGCCGGCCAAACTGCGGTCGTCAAAAAACGATCCTCGCCGCTTGAAGTCCGTCGCTGGCTCATGGAGGCGCCGGGCCTGTGCGCCGGCCCACGCTGCCCAACCCGCTTTACCCGCTCCGGCATCATTCTCGATATTTCGTGGTTTTTACTTAACGGAGTAGTGCTAAAGATGAAGCGGAAACGGAAAGAGGGCGTGACCTGAAAAAAGAAAGCGGGCGTGACCAAGGTTTGCATTGCGCCCCCGGACGCATGGCCTCCCTTTGAAGCCCACCCGACGGCTGGGTCGCGTTCAGCGAGGGGTTGCGGCGCGCGCGGCGCATGACTTGATTCAACCATCATGTCCGACCATTGCTGCGATTCCGTTGGAAACAAGAACGCTGGTCTCGCCGGCGCGCCGCCGCCCGACGCGCCTGTTTACATGGGCCTGCCCGACGCCCGCGTGCTCCTGCCGAGGTTCTGGGTGGCGCTCGCGCTCACGCTTCCCGTGCTCGTGCTTTCGATGGGCGAAATGATCGCGCCCGCGTTTTTCCACCGTCTCTTCGCCGGCGCGCCCGCTGCGCTCAACGGCTGGTTGCAATTCGCGCTCACCACGCCGGTGTTTTTTTGGTGCGGGAAATTTTTCATCCGCCGCTGGTGGCGCTCCATCCGCGAGCGCGACACCAACATGTTCACGCTTACCGTGACCGGCACCGGCGCGGCCTATGTTTACAGCACGGCGGCGCTCCTGCTCGGCGACGCGCTGCCTCCCTCGTTTCAGACCGCGCACGGCGTGCCGCTTTACTTCGAGGGCGCGGCCGTCATCACCACGCTCGTCCTGCTGGGTCAAATCATCGAGCAACGCGCCCACGCCCGCACCGACGCCGCCATTCGCGCGCTCATGGCCCTGGCGCCCGCCACCGCGCATCTCGTCCATGCCGACGGACGCGAGGAGGATGTGCCGCTCGAAACCATCCAGCCCGGCGACGCCCTCCGCGTGCGTCCCGGCGAAAAAGTGCCCGTGGACGGCGCCGTCGTTTCCGGCGCGAGCGCGGTCAACGAATCCATGCTCACGGGCGAGCCTGTGCCGGTGGAAAAAAAGGCCGGCGACGCGGTCTCGGCGGGCACGCTCAACACGACCGGCGCGCTTCTCCTCCGCGCCGCGCGCGTGGGGCGCGACACGCTCCTCGCGCAAATCATCCGCCTGGTCGAGGAGGCGCAGGAGACCGGCGCGCCCATCGCGCGGCTGGCCGACCGCGTGGCGGCGGTGTTCGTGCCCGCGGTGCTCGGCGTGTCCGCCCTTTCGTTTGTCCTCTGGCTCGTGCTCGGGCCTGCTCCGGCGTTCGCGCACGCGTTGCTCAGTGCCGTGGCCGTGCTCATCATCGCGTGCCCCTGCGCGCTCGGGCTGGCCACGCCGGTCGCGCTCGTCACCGGCATCGGACGCGGCGCGCTGGCCGGCGTGCTGGTGAAGGACGCCGCCGCGCTGGAGCGGCTTTCCTCCGCCCGCACGCTGCTCATCGACAAGACCGGCACGCTCACCGAGGGCCGCCCGGCGCTCACGGGCATCACGCCCGCGCCCGGCTGCGATCTCGCCGAGGACGAACTGCTCCGCCTCGCCGCCGCCGCCGAGGCGCCCAGCGAACATCCGCTCGCACGGGCCGTCACCGATGCCGCGAAGGCGCGCGGGCTGGCGCTCCCTCCCGCCGAAAATTTTGCCGCCGCTCCGGGCGCCGGTGTCAGCGCCGTGGTATCAGGAAAACAAATACAACTCGCCCGCGCACAGGAAGGCGGCGCGGAGCGCCGTCCCACGGGCGAACCGCCCGTGCCACGCAATCCCACGGGCGAGCTGCTCGTGCCACGCAATTTCGCTGGCGAGTCGCCCGCGCCGCAAGACTCCGCCACCCTCGTCGCCCTCCTCATCGACGGACGCCATGCGGCCACGCTCGCGTTTTCCGACACGCTCAAACCCACCACGCCCGCGGCCATCGCCGAACTGCGCCGCCTCGGCTTGCGCGTCGTGATGGTGACGGGCGACCGCGAAGGCGCGGCGCGCGCCATCGCGGAGCCGCTTCGGCTCGACGCCGTCCACGCCGCGGCCACGCCCGCCTCGAAGCAGCGCCTCGTGCGCGAGCATCAGGCGCGCGGGCAGACCGTCATCTTCGCGGGCGACGGCCTCAACGACGCCCCCGCGCTCGCCGCCGCCGACGCGGGCATCGCGATGGGCGCGGGCACCGATGTCGCGATGGCCAGCGCGGGCATCGTCCTCGTGCGCGGCGACCTGCGCGGCATCGTGAAAGCCGTTTATCTCAGCCGCGCCACGTTGCGCGCCATCAGGCAGAACCTCTTTCTCGCCTTTTTCTACAACAGCCTTGGCATTCCGCTTGCCGCCGGGTTGCTCTATCCGGTCTTTGGCTGGCAACTTAATCCCATGATTGCCGCCGCGGCGATGAGTCTCAGTTCCCTCAGCGTCGTCGGAAATGCGCTCCGCCTGCGCCGGATTCGGTTGTAGAGACTTCGCAAGAAATCTGTCTCACAACCTCGCGCGGAAATTCCTGTAACACCCTTTCCCGGCGAGCTTGTGTCTTTCAGGTAGGGCTCGGCGGGACTGTATTGTCCCGCTATGAAGGTAACACATGTCCCGCTATGGGGGTGACACTTTCGGGGTGTCCCAGGGCATGGGCCGGGAGCCTAGGCTCCCGGCCCATGCCCTGGGACACCAAAGACA
>JAIRTK010000522.1 GCA_031254955.1 Opitutaceae bacterium | reverse complement strand
GGACGGTGGCCGCGTGCCCTTCAGCGTGGAAGGCGGCGGCGAGGTGTTCGCGCAAGGCATGGCGCTGTTGTAGGCCAAGCGTCCCCCTGCTCCTGCGCTTGCGCGTTCGCTTGCTCGTTTCCCGTTCGCTTGCGCGTTCCCGTTCTCTATCCCACTAAGGAAGCCGTTAAGGGTAGGGCGAGGCGTCCCGCCGAGCCGCGAGCGCTTCCCACGGCTCGGCGGGACTCCTCGCCCTACCTGAAGTGTGGTTTTCATTCGCAAAGGGTATTAGACGTGTTCGCCAGCCTCGTTTCCGCTATGCGTGAAGTTACGCACCGCCGGTAGGGAGGCCTCTCCGAGGCCTCCGTCGGGCGGAAAGGACGGTTTGAATTTCATGGGAGAATCGGAGCGTCTTCGCGGAGGTCTCGGAGAGCTATGTTTTTCGGCATGAAGACCGAGGGGAAGGTGTGACATCAAGGCGTGGCCGCGGAGGCCTCGGAGAGGCCTCCCTACCGGCGGCGGCCAAGATTTTAAGCGACTTGAAATATCGTGGAATCATGGCGAAGCCAAGTTGGCGAACAGGTCTAATAAAGAGGAACGATTCCGGTGGCGGTTTCCCTTGGGATGGCTCCCCGTTCAACGGTTGACCGTAATTTGGGATGCATCCACCGCCCCAAACCGCATACGCTGCAAAAATCATCAGTCTGCTTTCCCAACCGCCGCCATCACCGCCGCCGTAATCATCACCGCCATCACCGTCGCCATTATCACCGCCGCATTCACCGCAACGCCATCACCGCCGCTATTACCAACGTCGTCACCATCACCACCGCCGCCGCCGCCTTTCTCCCCCGCGCCTCTCTCTCCCTCTCCGATTCCCCCATCACCCGGCTCGTCTCAGTTTCCATTTTTCATTTCCCATTTTTAATTCTCCGCCCCCTCCCTCTCCGATTTCCTTGTCATCATGATTGCCACCTCCGTCCTTCTGGCCTCAACCATCACGCTTGCCGGCCCTGCCGGCGGCAACCGCGCCGTCCTGTCCTTCGACCCCGGCGGCGCCGCCCCGCCGGCCTACCGGTTCGAGGCCGGCGGGCGCCCGCTCACGCGCGATGCGTTCATGGGCATCACCGTGGACGGCATCCCGTTCGGCCCGGGCGCGGAAGTGGTCTCGCAAAAAACATCGCGGCGCGTGGAAACGTTTCCCGTGCGCGGCAACCGCGGCGGCGCGGTGTCCATCGCGTTCAACGAACTCGCCGTGACGCTGCGCGACCCGCAAAGCCAACGCGAATGGCGAATCGAGGCGCGCCTGTCGGACGACACGTTTGCGTGGCGCTATGTCGTGCCGCCCGCGCCCGCGCCAGCGCCTGTGCCCGCGCCCACGCCCGCATCCGCATCCGCGCCCGCGCCCGCGTCCAACAGCGCCGGCATCGCGCAACGTGTCACCGCCGAGGCGTCGGAATTTCGTCCGGTGGACGGCTGCGCGGTCTGGCTCGCGGAGCGTCCCAACGCCTGGAAACTGAAAAGCTACGCCGGCTACTGGATGCGCGCGGCGTGGGACGACCTGCCCGGCGTCTCGCGCGCCGGCCCGGTGCAGTGCCCGCCGCTGGTCGTGGAACTGCCGGACGCCGGCGGCTGGCTCGTGTTCACCGAGGCGGGGCTGCGCGACTACAGCGGGCTGCGCCTGCTCACCGCCGACGCCGGAGCCGGGCGCGGCGTGACGGCGCGCGCCGACTTCACCGAGGGGGAAAAAGGCTTTTCCATCGCGGGCGAGGTGGCGTCCCCGTGGCGCGTGGTGCGTTTTGCGAAAACCCTCGACGCGCTGGTCGGCACCGCCGACGTGCTGGAGGCGCTCAGCCCGGCGGCGGACGCGGCGCTGTTTGCCGACAGCTCGTGGATAAAGGCCGGGCGCGCGACGTGGTTTTGGTGGAGCCAGCGCCGCTGCGGCACGCCGGACGAGGAGACGCAAATGGCGCGCCGGGCGGCGGAACTGGGCTTCGAGTATTCGCTCGTGGATGAAGGCTGGCTGGACTGGGACGACCCGTGGGCGCGCGTGCGCGAGCTGGTGAGCTTCGGGCGCGGGCGCGGCGTCGGCATCCTGTTCTGGCGGCACATGCGGGACGTGATGAATCCGGAAAATGGATACGCGGACTTGCGCGCGTTTCTCGACCGGCTCGCCGAGGCGGGCGCCGCCGGGATGAAGATCGATTTTTTCAACGCCGAGTCGAAGGACATGGTGGACCTGCAAACCGCCATCATGCGCGAGGCGGCGCGGCGAAGGCTGCTCGTGTTTTTCCACGGCTGCCAGAAACCGACCGGCGAGACGCGCACCTGGCCCAACCAGTTGACGCGCGAGGCGATTCGCGGGCTTGAGTTGAACGGGATGAAGGAGGGGCCGATCACGGCGGAGCACAATTGCGCCCTGCCCTTCACGCGGCTCGCGGTCGGGCCGGGCGATTACACGCCGCTCGGCTTTTCCCATCCGGGCGCGACCACTTGGGCGCACCAGCTCGCCACGGCGGCGGCGTTTCTGTCGCCGTTGCAGATAATCGCGGAGTTCCCCGACATGCTGCTCACCGACGCGCGCTGCGCCCCCGCGCTGGACCTGCTCAAGGCGCTGCCGTCCGAGTGGGACGAGACCCGCGTGCTCGCGCCGTCCGCCATCGGCGAGTGCGCCGTGCTGGCGCGGCGGCGCGGCGGCGAGTGGTGGGTGTCGGTGCTCAACGCGCAACCGCGCGACATCGCCGCGCTCGACCTCGGGTTTCTGGGCGACGGCGTGTTTGACGCCGTTGTGGTGGGAACCCATGCAAACGCCGGCGCCGGCATGGATGAAAAAGCGCCGCTGCGCCGCGAGGAATTGAAGCGCGTCACGCGGGACAGCGTGATCGCGCTAAAACTGCAACGCGGCGACGGGGCGCTGTTGAGATTCGTGCCGGCGAAATGAGGCCTTTTTTTTGCGATTAAAAAAAACGAACCAATAAATGAATCACGAAAGCGCGGGAGGGCGGAAACACTGAAATACGCAAACAAGCCCTCTCTCCTTCTTTTCAGCGTTTCCGTCCTTCCGTGTTTCCGTGATTAAAAAACCGAGCCAATAATTTGAACAAAAGGAAACGAAGGACACCAAGAAAACAATAATCATAAAAGGCATTCTTCATTCCCTTTTTCTTCATTCCCTTTGCTTCCCTCTGTTCAATAAAAACGAACTAATAAATTAATCACGGAAGCGCGGAATTTTGGAAACACTGAAACAAACCAACCCTCTCCTTTTTTCAACACTTCCGCCTTTCCGCGCTTTCGCCTTTCCGCGTTTCCGCGATTATAAAAACGCCCTCGAAATGAAAACATCCAACCTCGTCCGCGCGCTGGCGGTTGTCCTCATGCCGGCGGCCCTCCTCATGCCGGCGGTTTCGCCGCGCGCGGCGGAGATCGACGCGGCGGATTTCGGCGCGCGACCGGGGACGAAGGCGGATTGCACGCAGGCGGCGCGGGCGGCGTTGCGCGCGCTCCTGGCCGCGCCGGACGGCGGCACGCTGGTGTTCGCGCCGGGCGAATATCATTTTTATCCCGAGCACGCGCGCCCGCTCGTGCGCTACGTCTCGAACCACGACAACAGCCGCGCGCCGAGGCGTTTTGTCTTTGACCTGAGCGGCGCGAAAGCCGTCACCATCGACGGGCGCGGCGCGCGTTTCGTGATGCACGGAAACGTGACGCCGTTCCTGATCGAGGAATCCGAGGCCGTGCGCGTGCGCGACCTCGTCATCGACTGGTCGCCGCCGCTGCTCTACGAAGGCGAAGTGCTGGCGGCGGACGCGCGCGGCTTCGAGGTGCGCGTGCCCGAGGACGAGCCGTTCGAGGTGGACGCCGGCGCGTTCGTGATTCGCGCCGACGGCGAGCGGCTGCCGATGGACGCGTGGTGCGAGTTCGCCGCGGACGGAAGCGGCCAGGCCGCAGGCTCCGGCGACACCTATGGATTCCGTTACCACGCCACGCAGACGGGCGCGCGCACGGTGCGTTTCGACGTGGCCGGCGGCGGCGCGTTGCGGCGGCCCCCGGCGGTCGGCAACATCGTTTTCCTGCGCTGCAACCTGCGCGCCGCGCCCGCGTTTTTTCTGGAAAAATCCAAAAACGTCTCGCTGGAAACCGTCACCGTGCAACACGCGCCCGGCATGGGATTGCTGGCGCAGCGTTGCGAGGACGTGACGCTGCGGCGCTTCTCCGTCGCGCCAAACACGAAGGCGGGCCGCCAGGTCTCGACCCACTACGACGCCACGCACTTCACCGGCTGTCGCGGGCGCGTGCTCATCGAGGACGGCGAGTTTCGCAACATGCTCGACGACGCCATGAACGTCCACGGCGTTTACCTGCAAGTCCTGCGCCGCATGGATGACCGCCGCCTGCTGGCGCGCATGGCGCATTTCCAAGCGCAAGGATT
>JAIRTK010000371.1 GCA_031254955.1 Opitutaceae bacterium | reverse complement strand
GGTGTGGGTGTGGGGGTGTGGGGAGTGTAGAGTGGGGATTGGAATGGGGGGATTGGGGAGTGGTCGTGCCAGCGGCGGCGGGGGCGTGGGGAGGGGCGTTTTTTTCGACATCAGTCGAGGGATGTCGAGGCAAGTCGGGCGGGGTGGCGGCGGCTGGGGTGCCGGTAGCGAGGGTAGTGGTGTCATCGTCGATGGCACCGGTGGCGGGGGTGGCGGGGATGCCGGGGGCGGCTGGGATGCCGGGGGCGGTGATGGCGCCAGTGGCGGTAGTAGTGCCGGTAGCGGTGGCGGTGGCTCCGGTGGTGGTGCTGGGGGTGGCGGGGGTGGGGGATGTGGGGGCGGGGGCGGGTTCGCCGATGTGCACGAAGTCGAGTTTTACGGTGGCGCGGATGGTGGCGGCGTGTGTTTCGCCTTTCAGGCGGGCGACGGATTGGCGGAGGAGCTGGCAGTAGAGTTCAAAGCCGACGCCGGCGATGTGGCCGCTTTGTTGCGGGCCGAGGAGGTTGCCGGCGCCGCGGAGTTCGAGGTCGCGCATGGCGATGCGGAAGCCGGCGCCGAGCTGGTTGTGCGCGCGGAGGGCGTTGAGGCGCTGGCGGGTGAGTTCGACGAGTCGGGTGTGGCGGTGGAGGAGGAGGCAGGCGTAGGCTTGGTGTTTGAAGCGTCCGACGCGGCCGCGGAGTTGGTAGAGTTGGGAGAGGCCGAAGCGGTCGGCGCCTTCGATGATGATGGTGTTGCAGTTGGGGATATCGAGGCCGCTTTCGATGATGGTGGTGCAGACGAGGATGTGGTAGCGGCCGGCGACAAAGTCGGTCATCACGCGTTCCAGGTGTTTTTCGTCCATTTGGCCGTGGCCGACGCCGATGTCGAGGTCGGGGAGGAGGGCGCGGAGGCGGGCGGCGACGCGGTCGATGGTCTGGACGCGGTTGTGGAGGTAGAAGACTTGTCCGCCGCGCCGGACTTCGCGGCGGACGGCTTCGATGATGGTTTTTTCGTCATAGGTTTTGACGAGGGTTTGGATGGGGTGGCGGTCGCTGGGGGCGGTTTCGATGATGCTCATGTCGCGCGCGCCGGTCATGGCGAGATAGAGGGTGCGGGGGATGGGCGTGGCGGACATGCTGAGGATGTCCACGGTGGCGCGCAGGGTTTTGAGGGTTTCTTTGTGTTTCACGCCGAAGCGTTGTTCTTCGTCGATGATGAGGAGGCCGAGGGCGCGGAAGCGGATGTCTTTTTGGAGGATGCGGTGGGTGCCGATGAGGATGTCCACTTGGCCGGCGGCGGTGGCGGCGAGGATTTTTTTTTGCTCGGCGCGGGTGCGGAAGCGGGAGAGCAGTTCGATGTTGACGGGGTAGCCGGCCATGCGTTCGCGGAAGGTGTTGAGGTGTTGTTGCGCGAGGATGGTGGTGGGGACGAGGAGGGCGACTTGGCGGCTGGACTGGACGGCTTTGAAGGCGGCGCGGAGGGCGATTTCGGTTTTGCCGAAGCCTACGTCGCCGCAGATGAGGCGGTCCATCGGGCGGGGGCGTTCCATGTCGGCTTTGGTTTCGGCGATGGCGCGGAGTTGGTCGCGGGTTTCGGTGTGGGGGAAGGAGGCTTCAAAGGTTTTTTGCCAGTCGTTGTCGGGGTCGAAGGCGTGGCCGGGGCGGGTTTCGCGCGAGGCTTGGGTGTGGAGGAGTTCGGCGGCGAGGTCGAGGGTGGCGAGTTCGGCGGCGCGGCGGGTTTTTTCCCAGCGTCCGGAGCCGATGCGGCCGAGTTGCGGGCGGGTTTTGGCGAGGCCGACGTAGCGGCTGACGAGGTGCGATTCCTGAAGGGGGACGTGGAGGGTGACGCCGTCGGCAAATTCGAGCGAGATGGCTTCGAGCGTGCCGGCGGCGTGTTCGATTTTGGCAAGGCCGCGGTAGAGCGCGATGCCGTGCTGGAGGTGGACAACGTGGTCGCCTTCGACGAGTTCGGAGAAGTCGAGGAGTTGGTCAACTTGGGCGCGCCGGGCGGCGGGATGGGGGGGCGCGGTGGTGGTGGCGGGGCGGCGCGGGCGCTGTCGGCCAAAGAGTTCGGTTTCGGTGATATAGATGGCGGACGGGATGGAATGGGCGAGTTGCGCGTGTTCTGAATGCACGGGCGAGTGGCCCGTGCCGCACGACCCATTGCGGCGTGTGATGCGGAAGCCTTCGTTTAATGTTCCCCGGAGGTAGCGGGGGCGGAGTTTTTTCAGCGCGGGGTCGGCGGCGAGGATTTCTTTGGCGCGGTTTTCCTCGCCTTGCCGGGCGGTGACGATGGCGAGGGCATAGCCTTCGCGCGACCAGGCGGCGGCTTGGGCGAGGAAGCGGGCGCGGGCGGATTCTTCGGCCTGGAGGCGTTCGTTGGCGATGAGTCCGTCGGAAGGATAGTTGCGATGGTGGGCGAGGCTTTCCGTGTCCCAGAGGGTTTCCTGCGTGTCGGGCGTGTCGAAGAGCGCGGCGGCTTCGTCGAGGTCGCTCACGCCGAGGAGCGCGGCGAGGGTCGGGAAAAAAGCGGCGAGCGCCGGGGTGGCGGCGGCGGCGTCTGATATGGAGTGCGGCGATTCATAAGAGCCGGAGCCGGTGGCGGGGGTTTCACGGGCCAGCCGGCTGAACACGGCATCGAGCGCGGCAGGCTCGACCAGCAGGAGGCCGGCGGCGCGGGCGGGAAGGTAATCGGCGAGTCCGGCCCGAGCGGGGTCGAGCCGGATGCGCGGGGTCGCGGCGATGGTGACGCTGGCGGCGCGTTCGCCGGAGCGTTGCGTGACGGGGTCGAAGGCGCGGATGTCCTCGATTTCGTCGCCGAAAAAATCGAGGCGGTAAGGTTGCGTGGCGGTGACGGGATAAACGTCGATGATGCCGCCGCGCACCGCATATTGGCCGGGGGTCTCGCAGACGGCCTCGGAGTCGTAGTCGAGCGCGCGGAGTTTTTCGAGGAGGCCTTGGAAGGGCTGGTTTTGCCCGCGCGCGAGGGTGAACTCGGCGGCGGCGAATTGCTCGACGGCGGGGACGGGTTGCAGGAGCGCGGCGGGGGTGGTGAGGATAAGGAGGGGGGGCGGAGTGCGGGGTGCGGAGTGCGGAATGCGGGAGGCGGGAGGCGGGAGGCGGGGTGTGGCTTGCGGGGTGTGGAGCGCGGAGTGCGGAGTGAAAGGCGTTTCAACGCCGGATGCGGACAGGGGCGGACGCCCTTCCGTTTCGCGCTCCGCGCCCCGCGCTGCGCGTTCGCCGGCGCTGCGTCGGGCGCGCAGGGCGGAGAGAACGGCGAGGCGTCCGGCGGAGGCCGCAAAGGCTTCGCGCATGTCGCCGGCGTCGGGCATGGACTCGGGGAAAAGGAGCACCTCGGTGGGCGCCGCCGGCGATGCCGCCCTATCGCCGGCTTGCAGGAAAAACGGGATGTCCTCGGCGAGTTGTCCGGCGAGGCGGGCGTGCTCGGCCACGATGACCCACACCGGCGCGGGCCGGG
>JAIRTK010000451.1 GCA_031254955.1 Opitutaceae bacterium | reverse complement strand
CATGAGCGACTCGCCCATGCGCTTGGTGAAGTTTGCGCTGCGGAGCGCCGTCCACGGGCGGGGTCGCCCGTGCTACATCGCCCAACCCGAACCGCACTGCCTCCGGTGCGCGTAATACCCTTTAATCACACTAAGGAAGCCGATAAGGGACGGGGGATTTTAATTCGGAACCGGTCTAACATTGGTTATGGGGGTTCTGGTCTGCTCGCTTCCTTCTGTTCAAAATAACGGTTTTCCTTTCATCCTCCTCTTCCACCCATGCAACTCCTCTGGACCCAACTTCCCTCCGTCCCCGATGCCGAGGGTTTCGCATCTCCTTTTGCCGGGATTGGCAATGACGCGCTGCTGGTCGGCGGCGGCGCGAATTTTCCCGGCAAGCGTCCGTGGGAGGGCGGCGTGAAAATCTGGCATGACACGGTTTTTGCGCTTCCCTCGCCCGGCGGCGCGTGGCGCGCGGTCGGGCGCCTGCCGAGGCCGTGCGCTTATGGTGTTTCGGTGACGCATGGCGGCGGCGTGATCTGCGCCGGCGGCGGCGACGCGCGCGAGCATTTCCGCGAGGTGTATAAACTCACGTGGGACGGCGGCGAACTCGCGGTCGAGCCGCTGCCGGCGCTGCCGAGGCCGTGCGCGTTTTCCTGCGGCGCGCTGGTCGGCGACGTGTTCTATCTCGCGGGCGGCATCGAGGCGCCGGATTCGACGCGGGCGATGCACACGTTTTGGGCGCTCGATTTGACCCGCGCCGCCGCCGGGTGGCGTGAGCTTCCGCCTTGGCCCGGACGCGAGCGGATGCTCGCCGTCGCGGCGGGGCGGCAGGAGGGGGCGGGGCGGCGCGGCGCGTTTTATCTGTTCGGCGGGGTGGCTTTGCGGTCGGGGGCGAATGGCCGGCCCGAACGCGAACCGCTGCTCGCCGATGGTTATGCCTACGACATCGGCGCCGGCGCGTGGCGGCGCGTCGCGGACATGACGCCGCGCGTGGCCGCGGCGGCTGCGACACCCGCGCCGGTCGCGCCCGATGGGAGCGTGTTGCTGTGCACGGGCGACGACGGCACCAAGACCCACCTCAACGGGCATCCCGCGCATCCCGGTTTCCCGCGCGATGTGCTTGCCTACAAGCCCGCTGCCGACAAGTGGGAGGTCGCGGGCGCGGTGCCCTTTTCCCGCGCCACGGTTCCCACCGTGGCATGGCATGGCAAGTGGATCGTGGTGAACGGCGAACGGCTCCCCGGCTATCGTTCTCCCGAGGTGTGGGCGCTGGAAATAAGGTGACAGCTCTCAAAAGAAAATCGTTCTTCGTTCTCGTTCTCTTTCTCGTTCTCTTTCTCCTACTCTTGCTGATGTTACGCGGCGCGGCGAATGGTGTGATGTCCTTTCCAAATGAGAAATAGCTTGTTGAGAAATAGCTTGTAGCGGACAGGACGGTTTCGCCGTTTCGAGCGAAGGGAGAAGCCTGACAACCGCCGCGAACACCATTCGACCAGCGTCGGCGGTCTCGGCGAGACCGCTCTACCTTAAAGACAAAATTTCGTCAGGAAAGGGGATGAGGCCTGACACAGGGTCAGGCACTACGGCGGCGGCGGTGGGGCTTGTCGGGTTTCGTAGGGCGCGACCTTGTGTCGCGCCGGGATTGGCGGCACGGCCCGACACGCGGACGCGGCCTGACGCAAGGTGCGACGCTACGGGGCGGGCGGCAGCAGGCGTAGCGCGCGACCTTGTGTCGAGCCGGGATTGACATTCGCGGCCTGACGCTAGCTCAGGCCCTCTACGCGTGGCGTGGCCTCGGTTACGCTTGCTCGTTCTCTTACGCTTGCTCGTTCTCGTTCTTCTCATCCGTCCGAGAGAACGAGAACGAGTAAGAGAACGAGAACGATTTCTTGAGGGGGAGGGGCGCGCGTTATGGTTCACTTTTTATACCATCCCCTTGGTGTTGAAAGGAGGGAGGCTCCTTGGTTTTTTGTGCCGCATTCTTCCCCGTCCCTTCATCCATTTTTATGACATCCCCCAAAAAACTCCTCTTCACGCTCTGTTGCTGGCTCGGCGCCGGCATCCTGACGGCCTCCGCGCAGGCGGACGCCCTGCCTTCGCGGGAGAAGCCGGTGCTCACATGGGAACAACTGCCCGCCATCCCCGACAAGGAGGGATTTGCCGGCAGCTACGGCGGCGTGGCCGGCGGCGCGCTCGTGGTCGCGGGCGGCTCCAATTTTCCCGGCAAGCGTCCGTGGGAAGGCGGCACGAAAATCTGGTATGACACCCTTTACACCCTCGAACCCGGCGCCAAGGAATGGCGCGAGGCCGGCAGGCTTCCGCGCGCGGGCGGCTACGGCGTGTCGTTTCCGTGGAAGGACGGCTTTGTGATGGTTGGCGGCGGCGACGCCACCGAGCACTTCGACGCCGCGTGGTTCGTCACCCGCGAGAAGGACGGCAAATTCAAGTTCTCCGCCCTGCCCAAGATGCCCAGGCCGCTCTCCTGCCAGGCGGGCGCGATCATCAGGGGCATTGTCTATATCGCGGGCGGGTTGACGGTGCCCGAGGCCGATGCGAGCGAGGCCGCGAATGTGTTTTATTGTCTGGATTTGAACAACCCCGCCGCCGGCTGGAAGGAGCTTCCGCCGTGCCCGGGCGGCGGGCGTTTTTTGGCCACCGCGGGGGTGATCGTCACCGCGACCGGCCCGGCGTTTTATCTGTTCGGAGGCACCCGGCTCGTTCCCGATGACGCGGGAAAACCTGTTCGCGAATATCTTCGCGACGCGTGGAGTTTTCATTCCGAGCTGGGCTGGAAACAACTCGCCGACCTGCCGCGCGCGTCGGTCGCGCCGCCGTCGCCGGCGATGCCGGTCGGCCAGACGCATCTGTTTGTGCTCGGCGGCGACGACGGCATGCAGCGCCATCTCGCGGGCGCGCGGCAGGCCGCGCACAAGGGTTTCCCGCGCGACGTGCTCGCCTATCACAGCATCACCGACACTTGGACGCGCGCGGGCGAGGTTCCCTTCTCGCTGGTCACGACAACGATGGTTCCGTGGAACGGCGGTTTTGTCGTCACCAGCGGCGAGCGCATGCCGGGCACGCGTTCGCCCGAGGTCTGGAAGGCGACGGTCATCGAGACCAAGGCGACCTTCGGCTGGATCAACTACACCACCCTCGCCGGCTATTTGCTGGGCATGGTGGGCATCGGCTGGGTGTGCACGCGCCGCAATAAAAACACCGACGACTATTTCAAGGCCGGCGGACGCATTCCGTGGTGGGCGGCGGGCATGGCCATTTACGCGACGATGCTCAGCTCGCTTACCTTTATGGCGATTCCCGCCAAAGCCTACGCGACCGACTGGACCTTCATCTGGGCGAACCTTCCCATCCTGCTCATCGCGCCGGTGTTGATTTCCGTTTACCTGCCGTTTTTCCGCCGTCTGAACATAACCTCGGCGTATGAATATCTGGAAAAACGCTTCAGCCTGCCCGTGCGCATCTACGGAAGCGCCGCGTTTATATTATTCCAGGTGGGGCGCCAGGCCATCGTGCTCCTGCTTCCGTCCATCGCGCTCGCCACGGTGAGCGACCTGGACGTGAGCACCTGCATCATCCTCATGGGTGTGCTCTGCGTGATTTATACCGTGATGGGCGGCATGGAGGCCGTCATCTGGACGGATGTCGCGCAGACATTCCTGCTGCTGGGCGCGGCATTGATAAGTTTCATCATGATCGCGTTCGGCTCGGAGGGCGGTCTGGCCGGCTTCTGGAGCACCGCGGTCGAAAATAATAAATTCCACCTGTTTAATTTCACCTGGAGTCCAACCACGGCGGCCAACGCCTTTTGGGTTATATTAATCGGAAACATATTCGCAAACCTCGTCCCCTACACCAGCGACCAGGCCGTGGTGCAGCGTTATATGACGACCGACAGCGAGAAAAAGGCCGCGCGCTCCATCTGGTTCAACGCCCTTCTGGCGATTCCCTCCACCCTATTGTTTTTTATCATCGGCACGGCCCTGTTTGTGTTTTACAAGGCGCACCCGGACAAGCTGGACCCGTCGCAGGCGACCGACTCCATTTTTCCCGCGTATATTGTGCAGAATCTCCCGGTCGGCATCGCCGGGCTGGTCATTGCCGGCGTGTTTGCCGCCGCCCAGTCCACGGTGGCGGGCAGCCTGAACAGCGTGGTCACGGCGATCATGACCGACTTTTACGGGCGCTTCGGCGGCAAGGCGAAAGACGCCGCCGCGCTGCGCATGGCGCGCGTGCTCACGGCGCTGCTCGGGGCGTTCGCCACCATCTGCGCGCTCGTGCTCGCCAGACTCAACCTCGCCTCGCTCTGGGATGCCTACAGCAGCCTGGTCGGCCTCGCCGCCAGCGGCCTCGCCGGGCTTTTCGCCTTGGGAATCTTTACAAAACGCGCCAGTGGCATCGGCGCGCTGTGCGGCGCCGTCGCGAGCATCGCGGTATTATATTATGTGCAGCGCCACACCCAGCTTCACTTCTTCCTCTACGCGGCCACCGGCATGCTCACCTGTTTTGCCGTCGGCTGGGTGTTCAGCCTCGTCTTCCCCTCGAAAAAGGATGTCAGCGGCCTGACCCTTGGAACGATTAAAAAATAAATCCATTGAACGGAAGAAAACAAAAGGGCGCAAAAAATACACATGGGGACTTCGGAAAACTTAGTTTTTAACCGCGAAAGGACGCGAAATATAAATCGAGGCAAATGTGTAGTTTTTAGAAAATAATATTTTTAAAAATTTAGCGGGGTTTCGCGAATTTCGCGGTTGGTTCGGTTTTTATTTTTTAGAATCTCCCTGTATCAATATATGAAAATCACAGCGGTAAAATGCCTCCTCCTCTCGGCGCCCTACGCCGTTCCCGGCGACTTGGAGCGCGAATTTTGTTTCGCCGACGGCCATCGCACCATCTCGGTGATTAAAGTAGAGACCGACGAGGGCCTCTACGGTCTCGGCGAGACCTACATCGGCGTCTTCGCGCCCGAGGCCACGCAGGCCATCGTAAAGCAGCTTGAAATCGACCTCATCGGACGCGATCCCACGGACATCGCCGGCATCGCCGGCATTCTCAAGCTCGCCATCTATTACTGGGGCCGGTTCGGCATGTCCGCCAGCATCGCGGGCGGCATCGAGATGGCGCTCTGGGACCTCAAGGGCAAGGCGCTCGGCGTCCCCGTCCACCAGTTGCTCGGCGGCAAGGTGCACGACCACATCCCCGCCTACGCCAGCGGCGGAAACAACAAGCCCTTCCCCGAACTCAAGGAAGAGCTGCTCGGGTATCAGAAACTCGGATACGGGGCGGTCAAGATTCGCATCAACTACCTGGAGCCGCGCGAAATCGTCGAGAAAGTCGCCTACTCGCGCGAGGTGCTCGGCAAGGACACCGGCCTCGGCGTGGACGCCTGCCAGGGCGTGAACCCGAAGGCATGGAATTACAAGGAGGCCATCTCCATCGTCCGCTCGCTCGAACCCTGCAACCTCCTCTTCGTCGAGGAACCCTGCGAAGTCACCGACTACAAGGGCTTCGCCAAAATCCGCGCCGGGACGGACTGCATCATCGCGGGCGGCGAGACCGTCTCCAGCCTCCCCGAGGCGGAAAACTACCTCGACGCCGGTGCGCTCGACCTCTTCCAGCCCGACGCGGCCCTCATCGGCGGCATCTCCGCCTTCCGCCGCATCGCGCAGATGTGCGAACGCAAGTTTATTAAAATCGCCGTTCACACCTGGGCCGGCGGCGTCGGCATCATGGGCAATTACCACGCCGCGTTCGCCTCGCCGAACTGCACCATCCTCGAACTGCCGAACAATCCGTTCCCGCTGCGCGAGGAGTTCCTCGTCAAGCCGCTCACGCTCGTCAACGGCGGCATCGAGGCCCCGACCGCGCCGGGCCTCGGCGTGAAACTCCCCGAGGATGTCGAAAAACGCTATCCCTACCGCCCCGGCTCCTTCTACAGCACGGTCGGTTATCCGAAGCGAAACCTCGCCGCGCCCAAGAAATAACAAATCAATATAAACCGCAAAATAGCCAAAAACCAAAACCTTTTTAATATAACCGCGAAGGGCGCGAGGATATAAAATATCCGATGCCTTGTCTTCTCTTCGCATCCTTCGCGCCCTTCGCGATTATAAACACCAATCCTTTTTGGCGAAATTTAACGAATTTCGCGGTTCATTAAAAAACCTTTCCCGTATTCCAATCCATGTCGAAAAAATTGAAACTATACGCCAGCCACGACGCCTTTTACGCGGACGCCGCGCCGCGCGCGCGCTTTGAAAAAGCCTGCGCGGAGCTGGAGGTGGAGCTGACTTGGCTGCCGCAAAACACACCCGAGGCCGAGGCCCGGACGGAGCTTGGCCGCAGCGACATCGCGCTGGGCTGGCCGGAGCCGAAATGGGTGCTGGAAAGCCGCATTGCGTATTTCCAGTGCGGGAGCACCGGTTTTGAAAAATACACGGGCAAGGGATTGGAGACCAAGCCGCATTTCGTAATGTGCAACGCGGCGGGGACGATGTCCATCCCGGTGGCCGAGCACGGCATCGCCTTCATGTTCGCCGGCGCGCGCCACCTCGCTGAGCACGCCGTGGACCAGACGCAAAAACGCTTCGAGCGCCGTCCGCCCTATCGCGAGATCGCCGGCGCCACCGCGCTGGTCTGCGGTCTCGGCAACATCGGCACCGAGATCGCCAGCCGCTGCCGCGGCCTCGGCATGGAAGTCATCGGCGTGGATATCAAAACGACGCATCCGCTCGCGTCGGAAATCTTCCCGATCGAGCGCCTCGGCGAGGCTGTCGCGAAGGCCGACCACGTTTTTTGCGTGTTGCCGCTGACGCCGCAGACCACGGGCGTTTTCAACAAAACCATCTTCGCCGCCATGCGCCCCGGCGCCTGCTTCTACGCCCTCGCGCGCGGCGCGCATTATGTCGCCGCCGATGTCGCCGACGCGCTGCACGGCGGGCGGCTCGCCTTTGCCGGGCTCGACGTGTTCACGGAGGAGCCGCTCAACCCGGACAGCCCGCTGTGGGCCGCGCCGAACTGCCTGCTCACGCCGCATTGCAGCGGGCGCGGTGTCCGCGAGCACGAGCGGCTGGCCGACCTCCTCATCGACAACCTGAAAAAATTCAAGACGGGCGAGCCTTTGCGCAACACGGTGATGAAGACCGCGTGAAATTTGTCCTTTGAATTATGAGCACTTTGAAAAATCCAGAAAGGGGAATTTTAATCACGAAAGCACGGAATGCCGGTTCCGAGCGAAGCGACATCAGCTAACACGGAATGCCTCTATATAAAAATGATTTTATAATTTTCCGCGCTTCAGCCCTTTCGTGTTTTCGTGATTAAAATGTATTTTTAAACCTCCCTTATAGATGAAACCGCTCGCATCCTCCGAAATCCGTGGAAACTGGGCCACGCTGCTCCTTCCCATCCGGCCCGACGACAGCATTGATTACGAATTGCTGTCGGCGGAAGTGGATTATTTCATAACCGCCAAAGTCAACGGCATCTACTCGAACGGCAGCGCGGGCGAGTTTTATGCGCAGACCGAGGATGAGTTCGACAAGCTCAACGCGCTCCTGGCCGAAAAGTGCAATGCGGCGGGGATGCCCTTTCAGGTCGGTGCCGCGCACCCGTGCGCGCAGACCGCGCGGGAACGGCTCCGCCGCGCGAAGGCATGGCAACCGTCGGCCTTTCAGGTCACGTTGCCGGACTGGTTTCCTCCGACGCTGGACGAAATCCTGCGCTTCCTCGAAGTGATGGCGGCGGAGGCCGCGCCGATTCCGCTGATTGTGTATAATCCGCCGCACGCGAAACGAAAACTCACGCCCGCCGAGTGGGCGAAAATCGCGGACCGCGTCGCCGGCGTGGCGGGGATGAAGGTGCCCGGCGGCGACGAGGCGTGGTATGCGGCGATGCGCCCGCTCATGACGCGGCTCTCGATTTTCATCCCCGGACACCTCCTGCACGCCGGACTCGGGCACGGCGCGCACGGGGCGTATTCCAACGTGGCCTGCCTGAGTCCGAAGTTTGCGCAGCGCTGGTATGAACTCTGCGTGGACGACCCGGACACGGGAGCCGCGCTGGGCAAACGCATCGCGGCGTTCTGGGCGGCGAACATCGCGCCGGTGATCACCCGGCACGGCTTGAGCAACATGGCGGCGGACAAGACGGCGGCGGTGGCGGGCGGCTGGCTGCCCGGACTCACGACGCGGCTGCGCTGGCCCTACGGGTGCATGCCGGAGGAATTGGCGGCAAAGATCGGCGAAACCGCCCGCGCCGAACTCCCCGAGGCGTTTATATAATAGACTTGTTCGCCAACCTCGTTTTCGCCGTGATGCACAATTCAAAGCACATTAATGAATGCCCAAAGGCGGCAGGATCGCCTCGCCGAGGCCGCCCTGCCGGCGTTGCCGCCCTATCGGCGCCACCGCGCCTGCGCTACGCCGGCCCGCGCAACCTCAGTTATAAACTGATATCACGCGCCGCCGCCGTAGCGCAGGTTTCCAAACCTGCCGACGGGCCGAAGGCCCGCCCTGAAGCAAGATTCCGGACACAATCTGAAACAGACTTGAAAGTCTGCGTTACGAAAGAGGCCGCGCGCAACCTCGATTATAAATATAAATGCACCTGTTTTCCCGATCAATATCACTCCCATGAACAATAATAAATTCCATTTAACCGGGCTGGTGGCGGCCCCGTTTACTCCATTTGATGCAAATGGGGTCTTGAATCTGGCGATGATTCCACGGCTGGCCGATCACT
>JAIRTK010000421.1 GCA_031254955.1 Opitutaceae bacterium | reverse complement strand
GAGCCCCGCAAATAATAGCCATGATACTAATCAATACTATGTTCTCCATGGGATGTAATTTGGTCCGCTCAACCCGCGGGTCTTTCAACTTTAATAAATAGTTAATAGGAGAATTCATGGAATCCATCAAAAAAACGATATTTAGATGTTTTTCAATAAGTTATAAGCAGAATTCAAAGAAAAATTAGATGCGTTTGCCCTGGAGACAAGGCCGGGCACGGGCCGGTGCATGCCCGGCCTCAGCGCATGTAAAACAACTAAAAACAATCATAAAATAGCAAAGCATCAAGAAACTTGGCCAAAGCAATGCGGCGAAAACATCAGACCTCATGCCTCTATGCCGGAAAATCCATAAATCAAACTGCCCTAAAGACATTCCAAAGAAGCGCCTGTTATTATAGTTTTGAGTGAAAAATAGTATTAAACTTTTGGCCGAAGGCGGCAGGGAGGCCTCTCCGAGGTCTCCACGACTACGCTTCGATTTCCCCATGAAATTCAATTCGCCCTCGCCGCCCGGCGGAGGTCTCGGAGAGGCCTCCCTACCGGCGCTCCCGCGCCAAACTGCCATTTCCAAACTGCCATTTCCCATGCGACAGAATAAACAGGAAAGGCTCTAAAGTTGGAATCTGACTGGGAAACGGTGTCAGCGCTTCTCGCTTCGCTCGAAACCCAACCTGCCGACGGGTCAAAGGCCCGCCCTGAAGCAGACATGGAAGTCTGCGTTACAAATCAGCGTTATAAGTCTGCGTTACAAGTCAGCGTTACGACAGAGGCCGCCGCATAACCTCAGTGAGGAATTTATCGCTTTGTTTTCAGCCATCGAAAAGAGAGGGAGCGGGGCGGGGGGGGGGAACCTCAACACCCCTCCCTCTTTCCGGCGGCCCGCGCCGCGATGAACGCCTTGATCGCGCCGGGCGCGGCCTCGATTTTGTGTTTCACCAGCGGACGCGCCTTGAGCGCCTCCAGCGCCGGATGCCGGGGTTCCACGCCGACGGCCTCGCGAATCGTTCCGGGAAACTTCGCCGGACTTGCCGTCGCCAGCACCACGCTCGGACGGTCCGGCGCCGGCTCCTTGAAGGCGCACGCCGTGTGCGGATCGACGATGTATCCGTATTTCTCATACACGCGCCTGATGATGCCGGGGATATCCGCGTCGTCGCAGCGCGAGGAGCTGAACGTGTCGCGGTCGAAGTGCTCGAACACGTGGCGGCCCGTGGCCTTGAAGCTCCGCATGACCTCGCGCACGCGGGCGGCGTCGCGCCCGAGGCTGTGGTAAAGGAAGCGCTCGAAGTTGCTCGACACCTGGATGTCCATCGACGGCGCGAGGCTCGGGCGCACGCCGGCCACGCGGTATTCGCCGGTCGTGAAGAGCCGGTGCAGGATGTCGTTCTGGTTGGTGGCGACCTTGAAACCGCGCAGCGGCACGCCCGTTTTCTGGAGCATCCAGCCCGCGAGCACGTTGCCGAAATTGCCCGTCGGCACGACAAACTCCGCCTCCGCGCGCGCGTCCGGAGGCAGGCGCAGCCACGCGGACAAATAATAGACGCATTGCGCGAGGATGCGCGCGAGGTTGATGGAGTTGACCGCGGACAAGTGATGGCGCGCGCGGAACGCCTGGTCGCCAAACACCTCCTTCAACGCCGCCTGCGCGTCGTCGAAGGTGCCGTCAATGGCGAGCGCGAAGACATTTTCCGCGCCGGTGCACGCCATCTGACGCTCCTGCAACGGCGAGGTGCGCCCGTCCGGGTAAAGGATGAAAATCGCGGCGCCGGGCTTGCCGAGCAGGCCGTGGATGGCCGCCGAGCCGGTGTCGCCGGAGGTCGCCCCGAGGACATTGATGCACTCGCCGCGCACGGCGCACTGGTGCTCGTAGAGGTTGCCGAGAAGCTGGAGCGCGAAGTCCTTGAACGCGAGCGTGGGGCCGTGAAACAATTCGAGCACGTGCAGGCGCTCGTCGAGCCTGCGCAGCGGCGCGATGTCGGGCGCGTCGAAACGCGTGTAGGACTTTTGGACGATGGCGCGCAGCGTGCCGGCGGGAATGTCGGTCGCGAAATGCCGCAGGAACTCGAAGCAAAGCCCGGCGTAGTCGTTTTTCAACGCCTCGAACCGCGCAAGCGCCCCGGCATCAAACGCGGGAAGCTTCTCGGGCACGAACAACCCGCCGTCCGGCGCGAGGCCGACGGCGACGGCATCCGAAAACGAGTGAGGCGCGGTCTGCCCGCGAGTGGAGATGAAACGCATGGAAAAACAAAAACGTCTAGCGCTCGAACCGCCGGGGGTGAAGGATTTAATGCGAAAGAAACGGCGGACGGGTGTAACTCAAAGTGTGTCACTCCATCTTTATTCTTTATCTCTGAGGTCACGCGGCCCGGCGTAGTGCAGGTGCGGCAGCGCCGGTAGGGCGGCTTCGGCGCAGCCTCCCTACCAAGGATGGATTGCGTTGGGTTGTTCAAAAGGCCTCCTCAGCGTAACATCAGTGATTAATTGATGGTGTTACGCGGAGGGGCAAAGCCAGACCCGCGACGACAAGGAAAACCCGGTGGCATGATGACGCCCGTGCGCGACCGCTTCGTCGAACCAAGCATGCGATGACAAGGGAAACCCGATGGCATGCGCCCTCCCCCTCACTCTCCCCTCGGATGCGCCTCCGGATGCGCCCTCCCATGTGAGAGATTTCAGCGAAACTATGCATCTGAAAATCCGGCCCGCGACCAACATGCCCCGGACGGCGGCTCGCAAACGGAAAAAGAAAAGAGGATCCTCCGCCTGTGCCGTGCGCCCAAAGGCTCTGGTCCTTTTTATGTTAAGGTGGGCGCCACCCCCGCGGCGTTTGTCTTCCGGTGGACGGCCTGACAGCTTCCGCGACGGTTTTGGCTCCCGTAATGGATCAAAGGCAAAGAGCGGTTATTGAAAAGCACCTCGAACACTACAGAGGATCCGACCCCAAAGTAGGGCCCGCCGCGCCTTGGTCAACCCTAGATGGCGTCGTCACAAGATTAGCTTGACGAAGCAAACCAAGCGAAGTTAGAAGGGAAGGCTTATGGAAGCAGACTATCACCGATACGACCTAGACGATCATTCATGGAGCTTGCTGGACGGCCATCTGCCCGGAAGGCGAGGAAAATGGGGAAGGGTGGCCAAGGACAACCGCAAGTTCATCAACGGGGTATTCTGGTAGTTGCGCACTGGTGCCCCCTGGCGCGACCTGCCACCCGATTACGGTGGCTGGAAAAACACCCAACGACGCTTCTTCCGCTGGCGGGACAAGGGCCTGTGGGAGCGCCTGCTGGAAACTTTCGTGACCGACCCCGACTTCGAGTGGCTGTTTATTGATGCGACCCACGTCAAAACGCATGCGCACGGCACCGGGGCCAAGGGCGGCACGCA
>JAIRTK010000361.1 GCA_031254955.1 Opitutaceae bacterium | reverse complement strand
CGCGCCCTTTCTCTGCGCGCCCTCTCTCTGCTCCGCCACGCCTGCAAGTGATTGTTGACATCACCGGGCGGGGAATGCTGTTTTGTTCGTTTTCCAAATGAACATCCTCATCGGCATCGGCACTTTCATTCTCATTATCGTTTCCCTCTTCCTCGTCCTCATCATCCTCATGCAAAAGGCGAAGACCGACGGCGGCATGGGCGCGACCCTCGGCGGTGGCGCGGCCGAGGCGGCTTTCGGCGCCGAGACCGGCAACGTGCTCACCAGCGCGACGCGCACCACGGCGATCATCTTCTTCGTGTTGGCCTTTCTTCTTTATCTCGGACACATTTACACGCACAGCCATCAACACGCGGCCTCGGCCCTGCCCGATATTCCCGCGCCGCCCGCCGCCGCGACCACGACGCCCGACGCGACTCCCGCATCCGCTCCCGGCGCCACCGATACGACTCTCGCGCCCGCGCCCGCGTCCCCTGATACGGCATCCGCGCCCGCGCCCGCCAACGCCACGCCGCCCGTGGCACCCGCGCCCGCATCCGCATCCACCAACGACACGGCTCCGACGCCCACGCCGGCACCCGCGCCCGCGGACACGCCTCCCGCGCCGTAAACGCTCGCGACCAGCGGCATCCCTTTTTCCGGGCGATGGTCTCGACTCGTTTTATCAGGCAGGCGGCACGAATCGCCTGCCTTGTTTTTTTTCTAGGCGCGCTGGCCGGCCTGCTTGCGGCGCAATCAAAACGCTACCGCCCGCACCCCCATTACGTGCAACTCGCGCCGCCCGACCAAGCGAAAGGCCGCGCCCTGCTTGAGGATTTTCGCCAGCGCGGAATCGAAAAAGATTATTACCTCGAATTTGACCTGCGCGTGATGCCGCGGCGCGGCGCGGAAAAACGCATTCCCGGACGCGCCTGGGGCGGGCGCAACCAGACCGGCCCCGTCTCCCGCATCGAACTCCAGCCCTCGCCGCCGGAAGGCGCGACGCAACGCCTGCTCGTGCAAAACGGCCCGGCCAGCGCGATCTGGAACTGGCATGGAGAGGAGCCAGGCATGACGGCGCGGCTGGATGCGTCAGCCATGTTTGCCCCGCTCGGCGGCACGGAACTGACACCGTTTGACCTGCAAATGCCGTTCATCTTCTGGGACGATTTCGTTTACGAAGGCGTCACCCGCCAAGGCGACCGACCGATGCAGACCTTTCTGATGTATCCGCCCGAGACCATCGCCGCGCAAAACCCGGCGCTCACGGGCGTGCGCATGTTTGTCGATTCCGCCTATCACGCGATGATGCGCTTTCAAATCATCGGCGGGGAAGGCCGCATCCTGAAAACCATGCAACTCGGCTCGTTCAAAAAAGTGGACGACCAATGGCTGATGAAAGAAATCGACTTCCGCAACGACGCGACCCGCGACAAAACCCGCTTCGACCTCACCGCCGCCGCCGCCGGGCTTGACCTGCCGCCCGGGATTTTCTCTCCGGAAATGCTGGCGCAACCCATCCCGCCCCCCGCGCGCGAACGCCTGACGAGGATGTGATTTTCCTCCCCCACCCCCCGCCCAATCGTTCTCGTTCTCGTTCTCGTTCTCATTCTCGTTCTCTCAACCTTTCTGATAAAACGGCGCCCACCCGGCCCGAACGAAAACGAAAACGATTAAAAACAAGAACACGCCCAAAAGAACGATTACGATTCACAAACCCCGCTGAATCCGCGAACCTCCCCGGCTTCACACAATGGATTCCCCCTTCGAAACCGACGACCCGTTCCCGCCCGCCACGCCGTCCCTCACGCCATCCGCCGTGCCACCCCTCGCGCCGCCCGCCACGCCGCACTTCGCGCCGCCCGCTGCCACGCCACCCCTCGCCACGCTCGACGCCACCCCGCCGCCGCACCCCGCCGCCCCCCCCGCCATCGACCTCCGCGCCGCGCTCAACGACGAGCAATACGCCGCCGTCACCGCCCCGCCCGGCCCGCTCCTCGTCCTCGCCGGCGCCGGCTCCGGCAAGACCCGCACCCTCACCTACCGCGTCGCCTACCTGCTCTCGCAAGGCGTCCGCCCCGGCGACATCCTCCTGCTCACCTTCACCAACAAAGCCGCCAAGGAAATGCTCCACCGCGTCGAGGAACTCACCGGCGTCGAACCGCGCCGATTCTGGGGCGGCACCTTTCACTCCATCGGACACCGCGCGCTCCGCATGTTCGGCGAAGAAATCGGCCTCCCGAAAAACTTCACCATCCTCGACGCCGACGAATCCGAGACCCTCCTCAAACAAACCGTGGACACCGAGGACAACACCTTCTTCAAAAACAAAACCAACCCCCGCCCCGGCCCGCTCTTCAGCATCATCTCGCTCGCCCGCAACACCCGGCAACCCATCCCCGACACCATCGAAAAACACTTCCCCCAGTATTCGGAAATCAAATACGCCATCCAACCCCTCGCCGCCGCCTATGCCGAAAAAAAACGCGCCCAAAACGTCTGCGACTACGACGACCTCCTCGCCGGCTGGCTCGAACTCCTCGAAAAAAACCCCTCCATCGCCAACTACTTCTCGCACCGCTTCCGCCACCTCCTCGTCGATGAATACCAAGACACCAACACCCTCCAGTCCCAAATCATCGACCACATCGCGCAACACCACAGCGTGATGGCCGTCGGCGACGACGCCCAATGCATCTACTCCTGGCGCGGCGCCAATTTCGAAAACATCATGACCTTCCCCGAACGCCACCCCGGCACCACCATCCACCGCATCGAAATCAACTACCGCTCCACCCCCGAAATCCTCAACCTCGCCAACGGCATCCTCGAAGCCCAGCCCAAAGGCCGCCACTTCGACAAAGAACTCCGCGCCGCCCGCGCCCACTCGCAAAAACCCCTGATCGTCGAAACGATCGACGACCGCGAACAAGCCGAATTCGTGCGCAAACGCATCCGCGCCCTCACCGAAGACGAAGGCGTCTCCCCCGGCCAGATCGCCATCCTCTACCGCTCGCACTTCATCGCCATGGAAATGCAGCTCGTCCTCTCCCGCGCCTCCATCCCCTACCACATCACCAGCGGCGTGAAATTTTTCGACCGCCAGCACATCCGCGACATCGTCGCCCTCGTCACCTTCGTTTATAACCCCGGCAACGAAATGTCCTGGCGACGCATCGCCTGCCTGCTCCCGAAAATCGGCGAAAAAAACGCGCAAAAAATCCACGCCGCCGCCCGCGAACACGCCACCCTCCAGCGCAAAGACCTCATCGACGCCCTCCGCGACGACGCCGTGCTCACCAAAGTCCCGAAGGACGCCCGCGCCGACTGGCCCCACTTCTGCGCCTCCCTCGCCGAAGTCGCCGACACCATGTATGCCGACCCCCAATCCCGCAAAAAACACGAACTCCAACAAAAAAAGACCCGCGAAGAACAGGAAAACAAACGCAAAGAATGGGAGGCAAGACGCGAAGAAAAACGCAAAACCTGGGAGAAAAAAAGCGCCGCCCTGCTCGAAAACGTGGAAAAAGCGAACGCGGGAAAAAAAATAACCTTTGACGCACAAGGCAGAGGCCACGCCCCGCCCGGCGGCTATCACTGGTATCCCCAAGGATGGACATACAACGAAGACGCGCCCCCGCCCCCGCCCGCGACACTGTATAAAGGAGGCCAATACCTCCCCGGCTCTGAATATCTCTCATCCTACGATAATGCGGACCCCGAAACCTTCCAATATGAAGACGAAGAGCTTCTCGCCTCCACCCAGGAAACCCGTTACAAAGAAGCCAAAAAAGGCCGCGCCGAAGGCCCCGCCCAAACCATCGCCATCGCCATCGACGGCTGGTACGGCGACTACCTGCGCGGCGCCTTCGCCGACTGCATCGAACGCCTCGAAGAACTCAAAGCGCTCGCCGGCTTCGCCGCCCGCTTTGAAACCATCCAAGACTTTCTCGCGCAAATCGTCCTCCTCAACGGCGAAACCAGCGACCGCCAAGTCGATCCCGACGCCGAAGCCGTGAAACTCACGACCGTGCACCAAGCCAAAGGACTGGAATACGACGTGGTCTTCGTGATCGGCCTGGCCGACGGCCAGTTCCCCGGACGCCGCGCCATCGAGTCCGACGATGTCGAGGAAGAACGCCGCCTCTTTTACGTCGCCGTCACGCGCGCCAAAAACGAACTCTACCTCTGCTACCCCAAAGTCGCGACCAAGATCGGCCCCGGCGGAATGCTCCTGACCCCCAGCCGCTTCCTCGCCGAACTCAATCCCACCCTCTACGAACCGCTGCGCCCCCGCCGGAGATTCTGGTAAACAACACGCCCCTCCGCCGCTCCCTTTTTGGGAATACGCAAGCGGCATCTCGGCATCTCCGTCGCCATTCTCCTTTTGAAGTGCACGAGCGGCATCTCCATCGGCGTTCCCTTTTAGTGTGCGTGAACGGCAGCGTTCCCTTTTGAAGTGCATGAGCGGACACGCTCCGCCGCCGCTCCCTTTAGAAATGCGCCGACGCGAAAATGGTCGCGCCGACGGCGAGCCTGTCAGCGCCGGTTTTCCGCGTCACCGTCTGCCGGCAGGAAACCGGGGGGCCTCCAATCGCTCGTGCGCAAGACCGCCCACCCCGCAGCCATGGCACCCCCATCCGCACCCACTGCAGCCGTGGCGCCTTCCACCCCCGCGTCAGCGACTGGGAACGCCGGCATCCCTGCCGGCAGACAGCACTCCGCGCCGCCCCGCAAAAATTTTCCCCCCCCTCCCCCGTGGCCACCGCCACTGTCCACAAACGCACAGGCATTCCTGCCTATGGAAGATTGTTAAGGCCCCATCCCTGATTTAAAAATTTTCTCTTTTTACCCCCGGAGCAACGGGGTTAACGTGCAAGAGGAAAATTGGGGAACATAAAGATGAGGTTGAGCAGTCCTGCGAGTTTGCGCATGACAGCAGTCAGAGCGACGTTAGGGAGTTGGCCGCTTGAACAGAGGCACTGGTAGAAGGACTTGATGACGGAGTTGAACTGGGCGGCGGAGAGGGCGGTCATGGAGACGACGCGTCGGGGGCGCGAACATCCGCCGCTGATTGTAGCGAGAGATGTTTTTGTGCCGTTGTCCTCGCCATAGTGGACAACGCCGATCAAGGCGGAGGCTTGGTAAGGCGGTTTATCGCCAGCGCACTCATGTCGCACGACGCTTCCGCCGACTCAAGCGCCTCCGCCGTGTCTTCACTCGTTACGACAAGCTC
>JAIRTK010000182.1 GCA_031254955.1 Opitutaceae bacterium | reverse complement strand
AAATCGACTGATGCCGAAACAGCCCCCCGCACCCCCGCGCCCGCGCCTGCCGCCGCCGCCGGCAGCGCTCGCCGAGACGATCACGCACCAGACGAGCGCCCCCGCACTCCCGCGCCCGGCGGCGGCGCCGCCGCCGACATTCCCGCCGCCAGCGTTCCCGCCGCCAACATTTCCTCCGCCGACATTCTCTCCACCGGCGTTTCCGCCGCCGGCATTCCCGCCGACAAAATCATTTTTCTGCCGCCGCCAGGCCCGGCCCGGCGCCGCCTCGTCCGCCGCCTCCGTAATGAATTTCCGGATACACACATCCTGCTTGAAAACTCCGCCCAGGCCGACCGCGAGGCGCGCCTCATCAACGCCCCCCAACGTTTCGGCCTGTGCACGCCGGGCCGCCGCCGCCCGCATCTCACGCACACATGGTCGCCCCCGCCCGGCGACGGCCCCGGCGACCACCCCGCGCCCTCGCAAGTCCGGCTATGGGAACAATGGTGGGAATCGCTCGGCCTGCCCCGCGAACCGGACGACGCGCGCCTGACGTAGCGAAACCGCGCTGCGCTGTCGCCGCCGCTGCGTCACCGCCGGCGCGGTGCCCGGCGACCGGACCTTCGTCGCCCCGCGCCTCGCGCCTTGCCGCCGCCGACACCACCTTGCGCGCCCCGGCGCCCCACGACCGCTGTCCGCCCTTGCCGACTGGGGCGCCGACCTCGCCACTCTCTGCCGCCTGCGCGTCGAGCGTGCAGGCCACCGAGTAGCGTTTGTGATAGTCGATTCCGGTGTCTAACACAGCAGCATCGAGCCTGTCGGCACGCCCCCTCCCTTGGGAGCCGTTTCCGCTTCCCGGTGCCTGATCATGCTACCTGTCCCTGCTTTCCAATGTTGTCCCTAACCTGCCGTCGCCGCGAGGCGACGGGTGCAGTGCACGAAGTCGTCCAGCTTGCGGCGGGCCGCGCCGCTCACGAGGGTTTCGCGCGCCAGCTCGATGCCCTCGGCGATGCCCGGCACGCGGTTGGCGGCGTAGAGCGCGGCGCCCGCGTTGAGCACCACCGTCTCGCGCGCCGGGCCTGGCGTGTTTTCGAGCACGCCGAGCACCATGCGGCGGGATTCCTCCGCGTTGCCGACCTTCATGGTCCGGTTGCTCGCCATGGCGATGCCGTAGTCCTCCGGGTGAATCTCGTATTCGCGCACCACGCCGTCCTTCAGCTCGCCCACCAGCGTTGCCGCGCCGAGCGAGACTTCGTCCATGCCGTCCTTGCCGTAAACCACCAGCACATGGTTCGCGCCGAGCCGTTGCATCACGCGCACCTGGATGCCGACCAGATCGGGATGAAACACGCCCATCAACTGGTTCGGCGCGCCGGCGGGATTCGTCAGCGGGCCGAGGATGTTGAACACCGTGCGCACGCCCATCTCGCGGCGGATGGCGGCCACGTTTTTCATCGCCGGGTGATGATGCGGCGCGAACATGAAACATATCCCCGTCTCGCGCAGGCACTCCTCCAGCCGCGTCGGCGGCAGCTCCAACGGAATGCCGAGCGCGTCCAGCACGTCGGCGCTGCCCGAGCGGCTCGACACGCCGCGCGCGCCGTGTTTCGCCACCTGCGCGCCCGCCGCCGCGACCACAAACATGGATGCGGTGGAAATGTTGAAGGTGTGCGCCCCGTCGCCGCCCGTGCCAACGATGTCCACAAAATGGTCGCCTTGGGGGACCTCAACCTTGAGCGCGAACTCGCGCATCACCTGCGCCGCCGCCGTGATCTCGCCGATGGTCTCTTTTTTCACGCGCAGTCCGGTGGCGATCGCCGCCGTCATCGCCGGCGACAGTTCCCCGCGCATGATCATGCGCATCAGGTGCAGCATCTCGTCGTGAAAAATTTCCCGGTGTTCGATTGTGCGCTGAAGCGCTTCCTGTGGAGTGATGGGCATGCCTGAATCCAATGACCGTTATTCGTCCAAAACTAAAACAAATTTTTCACCGAGGTTGCGCGGGGCGGCGGACGGCGGGAGGCGGACGGCGGTCGCATCCCCTTCCCCCCAAAAAAAATCGTTCTCGTTCTCGTTCTCGAAACATGTCGTAACCGGAAGCGCGAATGGGCAAAGGGGAGAATAAGGGTGAGGGGAAGAGTGATCCCCTTTCCCAGTGAACATGACCCTTTAGAAGCAGAGCGATGTAGGGGCTTCGCTTGCGAAGCCCGTTGCTGGTGCACGCCCGTTGCTGGAGCACGGCTATCAAGCCAAGCGTCGCAAGCGACGCCCCTGCAAAAGTGTGATTTTCATTGGGAATTGGTGTCAGGGCAAGGGAACACGTAAGGGAGCGAGCAAGAGCAAGAGTAACTGAAGTTACGCGCAGCCTCTGTCGTAACGCAGACTGGCGGACTGGCGTTTCGCTCGAAACCCAGTCTGCTTCAGGGCGTGCCGTCGGCCCGTCAGCAGGTCGGATTCCGAGCGAAGCGAGAAGCCTGACAACCGGCGTCACACCAGCAGCGCGTAACTGATGCCGTCGAAGACATCTCCGACACACCGGAGTTTGGAAACCTGCGCCACGCCGGCAGCGCGTAACCTCATTAGTTATTCTGTCGCATGGGAAAATGAGCCTTGGGCGCGGGAGCGCCGGTAGGGAGGCCTCTCCGAGGCCTCCGCAACCACGCTCCGATTTACCCATGAAATTCCAAAACCGTCCATCACGTCCGGCGGAGGCCTCGGAGAGGCCCACCGTTCCCCTATGAGAATACTTTTGGT
>JAIRTK010000139.1 GCA_031254955.1 Opitutaceae bacterium | reverse complement strand
GTGTTTGGCTGGCAAGTCGCATCAGCGGGGGGCGAGGGCGATTTTTGTATAAACGAGTCGCATTTCACCGATGAGGCCGGAGGGGAGCGGGCCGTGTTTCCAGGGGTAGTAGTCGCCGGCGGCGGGGGCGGTGCCGCTGGCGGGGTAGTGGGTTTGCATGGAGACGGCCCAGGTGAGGCGTTCGTGCGCGGGGAGCGTGGCGTCGTGGAGGCAGCGGTTGACCCAGGTGTTGGCGACGGTGATGTCGAGGGTGTTGGCGCCGGCACGGACGTGCTCGGTGATGTCGAGGCGGTAGGGCGGGCGCCAGAGGGTGCCGGCGAGGCGTCCGTTGACGCGCACTTGGGCGATTTCGGCGACTTGCTCGATTTCGAGATAAACGCGGGTGTTTTCGTCGGGGGCGGCGGCGGGGGCGGCGGCGGAGGCATTGGCGGGGACGGGGGCATTGGCGATGGCGGGAGCGGGGGCGACAGCAGGGGTGGCAGCGACGGCGGCGGCGGCGGGGGGCATTTCAAAGGTGGTCGCGTAGGTGGCGGCGCCGGAGTAGTGTTTCACGCCGGGTTCGGGGCGGTCGGTCCAGGAGACGAGCTGGTCGAAGCGCAGGGGGGAGGCGGGGGCGCCCCACTTGGGGTCGAAGGTGACGGCGAAGGGGCCGGGGAGGGGGCGGGGCGCGGGGACGGCGGCGGCGGAGAGCGTGAGGCGCGCGCCGGCGGCGGTCTCAATGTCGAGCGCGCCGGGCACGGCGAACTCGGCGGCGAGGCGTCCGTCGCGCGCGACGAAGAGGCGCGGGGCGCGGAGGCGCGCGGGGTTCTGGGCGTCCGCCAGCGCCATCGTCAACTCGGCGGGCGAGGCGGCGCGCGGGAGCATGGCGTAGGCGGCGGCGCGGCCCTTGAAGCCGGGGTGGAGGCCGGCGGGCGGGCGCACGGCGCGGCCCGAGGGGCGCGCGGCGGAGGCGACTTTCTCGCCGTTCACGTAGAGCGCGGGGAGGTTGTTTTGATAAACGACGGCGACGCGCGCGCCGGCGGGGACGGGGTGGTTCCAGACGATGATGCTGTTGCGGTAGCTGGCGCCGTGCTCAAAGACGGCGATGGAGTTTTTGCCGACGCTCAGGCCGGCGCAGGCGGCGCGGGGGTCGCTGAGTCGCGCGTGCATTTGCTCGGGGTAGAGCGCGAAGTTTTCGCCGGTTTCGGAGATGATGCCGCTGGCGGCGGCGCGGCTGGCGCGGCGGTTCGCGGCGGGGGTGACGGTGACGGCGCCGGCGACGTCGGCGGTGACGGCGGGGTAAGGGGGGGCGGCGCCGGCGGGGGCGGAGGCGGGACGGGGGAAGATTTGCGCGCCGTCGGCGTGGACGCGCGCGGCGGGGGCGACGGCGGAGGCGGCGGGGGCGTTGGTGGCGGCGGCGTTGGCGTTGGCGGCGGGGGAAATGGTGGCGCCGGCGGGGGGTTGCAGGGCGCGAGTTTGTGTCGCGCCGGGATTGGCAGGAGGTGTCGCGCGGGAGGCGGCGCGGCCTGACGCAAGGTCAGTTGCTACGGGGGCGGCGGCGGTTTTGGGCGTGAAGACGACGAAGACGCCTTCGAGGGCTTCGAGTGTCAATGGCAGCAGGGTGCGGCCGTTTTTTTCGAGGGCGACGGGGGCGGGTTCGGTCGCGCCGGTTTCGGGGTGCCAGAGCGCGGCGGTTTTGCCGGCGACGGCGAAGGAGGCCATGCCGGCGAGGGGGCGCACGGGGTCGCGGTTGGCGATCCAGAACCATTCGGCGCCGGCGGTGTGTTCGCGGTGGAGCCAGGCCACGGTGGCGCTAGAGGGCGGTGGTTTCGGCGAGACCGCCCTGCCTTGGGGCGTCTGCGGCGGTTTCGGCGAGACCGCCGTGGCTTCGCCGGCGGTGGCGAAGGTGAACGCTTCGGGCAGGGCGAGCGCGGCGAGGGCCTCGGCGGGGGTGTGGCCGGCGAGGAGGAGGCCGGTGCCGATGCGGCGGATGGTTTTGGCGCGGGGGCCGGCGTCCGCGCCGAAGAGTTCGACGGCGAGGGCGCGGTGGCGCGCGGCGGCGGCGGGGCCGCCGGTGAGCGTGGGGTTGGCGGCGGGGGGCTTTTCGGCGGAGATGGCGGCGCCGGCGGCGGCGAGCTGGCGCAGTTTTTCGAGCGTTTCGAGGCGGAGGGTGGTGCGCGGGGAGACGATGAGGAGGTCGTAGTGCATGCGTCCGGGGCTGGTGAGCCTGCCGTTTTCCACGCGGAGGAAATCGCGGAGGCCGTCGCCGTTGATGACATCGTATTGGTGGGGGATGCCGGGCGCGAGGGTGGCGCTGCCGGAGGGGATTTCGTCGGCATACAAATACAGCACGCGGGCGGCGTATTTGCCTTGCTGGAGCATGTATTGGACGCGGGCAATGTAGTCGAACCACGGGCGGGCGAGGGGCCACCAGGGCATTTTGCGGTTTTGGGCGATGCCCCAGGGTTCCATCTGCCAGCCGGGGGCGCGCTCGTCGGGCTGGTGGGTGTAGGAGTGGAAGACGGCGAGGTTGGGGCCGGCGAAGAGGAGCGAGTCGAGGGTGCCTTTGAGCGTCCAGGGGGCGTGCGCCCAGTTGCCTTTGACGCTGGTGAGGGCCTCGCAGGTGACGAATTGTTTGCCGTAGAAATGGGCGGCGCTGGAAGGCTCGCGGGTGCGGTGGGTGGTGTTGGCGGGTTCGTCGGCAAGGATGTCGCGGATGCCGGCGACGAGGCCCGGCGCGCGCGGCGCCTGCCAGGCCTCGGTCATGGGGTAGTCGGCGAGGCGGAAGGAGTTCATGGGGTCGCGCATGTAGGAGCCGCCTGCCGGCTCGGTCTCGTATTTGAGTCCGGCGGCGCGGGCGCGGGAGGCCATGACGCCGTAGAAGTTTTTCATGACGAGGGAGGAGAAGGCGCGGCGGAGGTCGCGGAGGAAGTTTTCCGTGGCATCCAGATTCTGGATACACTCGCCGGCGAACACGGGCAGCCACGGGATGATGTCGTAGCCGGCGGCGGCGCGGAAGCCGGCGGGAAAGTTTTCCGTCCAGTTCTGGTGGCCGGCCTCCCAGGAGTCGGTCTCGATGATGGAGAAGGTTTTCCCGGCGAGCGGGCCGGCGGCGGCGATCATTTTCGCGGGGTAGGAATCGAAGTGGTGGCCGACGGCGGACGGCTCGAACTTGTCCACCTCCAGCCCGCGCCCGCCGGGCGTGGCGGGGCGGACGGTGCGTCCGGTGGTGGTGTGGCCGATGCGCATGATCATCCATTCGCCGGCGGGGACGCGCCAGCGGAGGGTGAGCGGGGCGGTGCCGGTGGTGGTGGCGGCGGCGTTGCTGGCGGCGGCGGTGGTGGTGCTGCTGCTGGCGGCGGTGGTGGTGGTGTTGTTGATGCTGGTGGCGGTGGTGTTGGCGGTGAGGTTGAGGATTTCGTCGGGCTGGAGCGTGAAGGATTCCGGGAGCACGGGCGCGGGCGGGCGGAAGTCGCCGCGGTGCTCCATCATGCCCGCCTTGGGGGCGAGGTTTTCGACGGCGAACGCGGCGCGCGAGTGTTCGCCCGGCGCGAGCAGTTCGAGTTCGGAGAGGTGCAGTTCGTCTTCGCGCGCGGGGTCGCGGCGCGTGCCCGGCGGCACGGCGGCGCGGTGGCGGACGAGCCGCCAGAAGCGCGCGCGGCGCGGCGCGAACGAGGCGTTGAGGTCGCCTTGGAGAAATTTCAGTTCGAGCACTTTTTCAAAGCGCGCGCCGTCGTCGGACGCCTCAAGGAACACGTTTTTCGGGAGGGGCAGGCTGCGGCTCCATTGCGTCTCGGTGAAAAGGCCGGCGGCCTCGAACGGCTCGGCGAACTCCAGCACGACGCCGACGGGCGTGTCCGCCGGCGCGCGGGCGGGGTCGCAGTCGAGGCGCACGCGGTGGCGCCCGGCCTCGCCGTCGAACAGCGCGGCGAACGCGCCGGCGGCGGCGGCGGGGGCGGCGGGGAAGGCGGCGGCGACGGGGGCGTGCCGCGCGCGAGTGTATTCGTTGGCCGGATACGCGCGGCGGAGGACGCCGGGGCGGTGCATGGCGAGGAGCGCGGGGCGCTTGGCGGGCCAGGCGAGGACGGCGATGTCGCGCGCGAAGCCGAGGCGCGCGTCGAGCGGCGGCAGCGTGATGGTTTGTTCGGCGGCGTTTTCGGCGGCGGCGGCGGTTTTCCCGGCGGCGGACGGCGGCGGTTTCGGCGAAACCGCCCCACCTTCGGCGGGGCCGGTGACGCGGACGAGTTTCCACGTGAGTTCCTGCATGGATTGCTCCGGGGCGATCCACGGGCCGCCGGCCTCGGACCAGCCGTCGCAGTTGTGGATGCCGATTTCGAGGCCGTGCCGCGCGGCGGTCTCGACGGTGAAGCGAAACGTGTCGAACCACTCCGGCGAGGCGAAGAGGAGCGGCCCTTGGGTTTTGCTGTTGACGGAAAAGATGCGCGCGGCGCCGAAGCCGTTTTCGGCCATCGCGCGGAGGTCGGCGGCGATGCCGTCGCGGGAGACGTTGCCGTTGATCCAGTGCCACCAAGTTTGCGGGCGCGCGGAGCCGGTCGGCGCGGCGAACGCGGCGACGTCGGGCGCGCTGGCGGGGAGGTCGGGGTTGTGCGTGGTGTAGCGGTAAAAGTCGGCGGCGGTGGCGGTGGCGTCGGTGGCGGCAGTGGTAGTGGCGGCAGCGGCAGCGGTGGTGATAGTGGCGGCGCTGGCGGTGATGTCACTGGCGGCGGTGGCGGTGATAGCGGTGGCGGTGGCGAAAACGATGCCGCTGGCGATGGCGGCGGCGAGCAGGCCGAGCAGGCCGTGGGAGGGGAGGGCGGGGAGGGAGGGCGTGGGTTTCATGGCGTGAGGGCGGGTGGAAAAATCGGGTGGGTTGGAAAATCGGGCGGATGAGAAAATCGGGCGAGTGGGAAATCGGACTGACTGGGAAATCGGGCGGATGGGAAATTTCGTGGTGCGTGGCGCATGACGCGTGACGCGTGGCGCGCGGCGCGCGGCGGCGGCGCGTGTGCGGCGGCGGGTTTTACGGGCGGGGAACGGCGCGCGGTTTTTCCGCGCCGGGCGGCGAGCCGGCCTCGTGGCGCAGGGTGGCGCAGCGGGCGCGCAGGTGTTGGAGGCGCGGCGCGGCGGCGGGGGAGTCCGCGAGGTTGTTCAGTTCGAGCGGGTCGGCTTCCAGGTCGAACAACGCCTCGCGCACGGGGGACTCGTTGGTCCAGCGGATGTATTTCCACTTCGCGCCGCGCACGCCTTCGCTGGGCGGGATGATTTTCGGGAGCGTGCGGTGCTCATAATAAAAATCCTCGCGCCAGCCCGGCGCGCGGCGGCCCTCGACCCACGCGCGCAACGACGCGCCCTGCGTCCCGTCCGGCGCCGGCACGCCAGCGTAGTCGAGCAGCGTGGGCGCGAGGTCGATGTTCAGCGCCATGCAGTCCGCGCGGCGAGGCGACGACGGCGGCGGCGGCGCGCCGAGGGCGCCGGGCGGCACGATCACGAGCGGGACGCGGATGTCCTCCTCAAACATATACCATTTGTCCGACATGCCGCGCTCGCCGAGCGCGAAGCCGTTGTCGGAGGTGAACACGACCAGCGTGTTGTCCAGCATCCCGCGCCGCGCGAGGTCGTCGAGGAGGCGCCCCACCTCGCGATCCACGCCGGCAATCAGGCGGTAGATGTCGCGCGTGGTCGCCAGCGCCATGTCATCGGTGGCGAAGCGCACGCGCCAGCGTTTGCGGCCCTCGGACTGTTGCACGGACTCGGGCAGGCCGGCGAACGCGGCCTCCGTCGCGGCGGGCGGCGGGGCGATGGCGGCGTCGCGATACAACGCCTCGTCGCGCGCATCGGGCGGAAACTCGCGCGGGGCGCGGTCCTGCGCGTGGGGCGCCTTGAAGCCGACGCTCAGGCACCACGGGCGGCCCGCCGGCGCCGCGGCCAGAAATTCCAGTGCCTGGTCGCCGATGCGCTTGGTGAGGTGCTCCGGCGAGTGTTTTTCAAAATACCTGAGATTGCCGGGGCGCGAGCGCCAGAAATCGAAGTCGTCCGACGGCAAATCCTCCGGTTTTCCGCCCACGCCGAACTTGCCCACCAAGCCCGTGAAATACCCGGCCTCGCGGAGCAGGCGCGGGTAGGCGCGCGCCCAGCGCTCGCGCCCGAACGGGGCGGAAAAATCCCAGATGCCGTGCGCGCGCCCGTGCTGCCCGGTAAAGATGCTCGCGCGGCTGACGACGCAAATGGCCGTGGTGACAAAGGCGTTTGCGAACACGGTGCCACGGGCGGCGAGGCGGTCGATGTTCGGCGTCTGGATGACGGGGTTTCCGGCGAAGCCAAACTCGTCCGTCCGCGCGTCGTCGAGCAGGAGAAACAGGATGTTCGGCGGGCGGGCGGCGGCGATGGCGGCGGCACCGGCGGCGGAGGTGGCGGAGGAGGCGGGTCGGGCGGCGTCCGCGCCGGCGGCAAGGGACGCGGCGACGCCGGGCGCCAGGGCGGCGGCGACGGCCAGCAGACGGCGGTGGTGGCGGGGCGGGTTGCGAGGCTGGTGGCGGGACTGGTGGCGAGGCTGGTGGCGAGGCGGCGGGGTGGGGGCGCGCATGGGGACGGGAGGGTTGCGGTTGTGGGTTGGCGGGTTGTGTGGGTTGGCGGGGTTGTAGGGGTTGCGGGGACGGAGTGGCGGGTTGTGGGGGTTGTGTGGGGTGTGTGGGGGTTGTGGGGTGTGGGGATGGCGGATTGCGGGGGTGGGTTGGTGAGTTGTGTGAGTTGTGCGGGTTGTGTGTGGGGGAGGTGGGGATGGCGGGTTGTGTGTGGAGATGGTTTAGCGGGTTGCTGGGGTTGACGGTTTGGCGCGAGTGGGTTGGCGCGGGCGGGCGCGCGGGCGGCGCGGCGCGGGCGCGTTTTTTTTCAACACACGCGCGTCACCGGCAGGCCGAGGAGGAGGCCGAGTTTTTCAATCTTGGCGGTGATGTGGCCGACGCCGATCGCGCAGTGGTGCGCGGGGCCGCGGCTGTTCCAGCGGTTCACAAACTCGCGCGCGCCGCAGGCAAAACGGTAGCGGCTGTTGGTGTTGCCGATTTCCAGGATCGGGCCGGGCACCGACTCCGCCTCGGCGCACAGCAGGGCAAGCCCGCCCCCGGCGGCCTCCACCACCGAGAGCAGCGTCACCGGGCCGTGGCGCACGGCCATCTCGACCGACACGCCGCGCCCGACTTTGCCGTGATAAACATCGAGCGGGCGCACCTTGGTCTTGCCTTGCGCGATCTTGATGTGGCCGGGGCCGTCGTGCCCCATGAGCACCACGTCGTCGTTGAAATCCATCGCGTAGTATTCGGTAAATGAGCCGCCCGCGCCGAACAGGTCCATGATTTTCATGGCCTGCGCGTTTTTCACCTCGTATTCGCCCGCGACCGGGACGCCGCGCGCCGTGAGCAGCGAGGCGCCGGGGATGATCGAGCTGACCGCCGCCTCGCACTCCGACACGCCCGTGCCCTTGTGGAAATAGGCCATCGAGCCGAGCCGGTGCGCGGCGACGAGGCGGTCCAGCGCGAGCGAGGTGCGCGCCGCCTCGGCCAGGTCGTCGGCGCGGCAGTCGGGCTGCACGTCAAACACCTCGCGAAACTCCGCCGCGCGCCGCGCGATGTCGGCCTCGCCCGCGTCCCGCCGCAACGCGGCCAGCTCCTCAAGCTCCAGCATCTCGATGTGCGTGCCGAAGGTCGCGCATTGCAGCGTGAGGTCGGAGTAGATGTCGAGCATGCCGCCGTAGTAGTGGCCCATGAGTCCGAGGCGGTTGGCGGCCATGCCGGCGGCGACGCGCGCCGCCTCGACCCACGCGTCCACCTCGTCCCAGCATTCGGGGTCGTCGTCCAGCACGCCCGTGATTTGATGGAAACGCACGCCGGCGCGGGTGAACACGTTCGCGATCTCGGGCACGGGGCACGCGGCGCAGTGCGCGAGCCACTCGCCGGTCATGCGCGTGCGGTCGCGGAGCGCGTTGAACGCCTTGTAATCCATCGCGGGCGCGGGCGCGAGGTTGAGCACGACGACCGGCACGCGCGCCCGCCGCACGACGGGCAGCACGGTGGACGACAGCGCGTAGGTGGTCACGTGCAGGAAAATCAAATCCACGTCCGCCCGGCGCAACTCGCCCCCGGCGGCGCGGGCGCGGTCCGGGTTGTCCACGAGGCCGGCGTTGACGACCTCCACGCCGGGGCGCGCGAGTTTTTCCGCGACCCGCGCGAGGCCGGCCTCAAGGCGTTCCTTGAGGCCGGCGAATTGCGGCCAATAGGCATCGAGGCCGATGCCGAACAACCCGACGCGAAGCGGGGAGGCCGGAGGAAGCAGGGAGGGGAGAAGGGTGGGCGGGAGGGCGGAAGGGAAGGCGGGAGAGGAGGCGGGAGGGCGGGAGGGCGGGGCGGAGGACGGGAGGGCGGAAGGGGAGGCGGGCGGGCGATTCATGGGAATGGCGCCGACTTTATCGCATCGACACGCGTGTGGGAATCCTGACAATGATGTTTTATATACAAAAAATGCCCAACATTGCGAATAATTATTTCCGCTACTTCGCGACCTCGCCCGACCTGGCCGTGTGGGGCTTGGCGGTGACGGCGGCGGGCTGCACATGGGTGCGGGCCGGCGCGCCCTACCCGCCGCCCGCGCATCCCGCCGACCACCTGTTCGGCTGGGCGCGAGGCCGCGTGCTGGACGCGCTGCAAATCGTGCTCATCACCAACGGCGGCGGACGCTTCGAGACCCAGGCGACTGGCCGGCGCAAAATCGCGGCGGGCATGGCGTTCGCGCTGCTGCCCGGCGTCTGGCACCGCTACGAACCGGACCGGCGCACCGGCTGGGAGGAAAGCTGGCTGGAAGTGCAAGGCCCCTTGGTGGACAGGCTGATAAGCCACGGCGTGTTCACGGCGGAGGGCGCCGTGCGCCCGGGCGTGCTGGGCGCCGGCATGGAGACCGCGCTGGAGCAAGTCCACGCGCTTTCGCGCCACGGCCCGCCCGGTTTCGACGCGCCCCGCGCGGCGGCGGCCTGCGCGGTGCTTGCCGCCTGGGAGCGCGCGGGCCGCGAGCAGGGCCGCGCGGTCTCGCGGCTGATGCGCGCCGTGGCCGAGGCGGAGCGCTTTCTGGCCGAGCGCCACACCGAGCCGGTTGACATGCGCGAGCTGGCCATGCGCCTGGGCGTGGCCTACTCGCACTTCCGCCGGGCGTTCAAGCAGGATACAGGATTTGCCCCGTGGCAATATGTGCTGCACCTGCGCCTCGCGCGCGCGCGGCGGCTGCTGGCGTCAAGCGACGCGACCCTCGGCGAGCTTGCCGCCCAGCTCGGTTTCAATTCCGGCTTCCACCTGTCCGCCGCGTTCAAGCGCGCCCACGGCGTCTCCCCCCAAACATGGCGCAGTCGGCTGCGCACCCCGTGAGGATTTATCCCTCATTTAAAAGTTTTCTCTTTTAAACCACGGAGGCACGGAGGACACGGAGCCATGAAGAACTCACGCGAAGATGCGAGGATGCGAAGACGCGAAGGAATGAAGGCGCGAGGACGTAAAGGCGTGATACCCATTCCCAATGAAAATCACTCTTTTGCAGGGGCATCGCTTGCGACGCCCGGCTTGATAACCGTGCACCAACAACAGGCGTGCACCAGTAACGGGCTTCGCAAGCGAAGCCCCTACATGGCTCTGCTTCTATAGTGTCATGTTCACTGGGAAAGGGTATGAAGGCGCAAAGAGCCTTTGTTTTTATTAACCGAGGTTACGCGCAGCCTCGTTCGTAGCGCAGACTTCCAAGTCTGCTTCATGCCGCGCAAGCGTCGTGTGTTCAGCAGGTTTGCCCCGAGCGAAGCGAGGAGTCTGACAACTTGCGCTATGACGACAGCGCATAATTTCAGTGATTAACTGAGGTTACGCGGCCCCCGTCCAGCGGCCCGGCGAGGCCTGTTTATGGAGTGCGGGGGGCAGTGGGCGCGGTTTTGGGGGGGGACCTGAGGGGCCCGCCCCCCCCCCACCGTGTACCCAGCGGGACCG
>JAIRTK010000127.1 GCA_031254955.1 Opitutaceae bacterium | reverse complement strand
TCGGTTTCGTGGCCATAATGTCGTGATTGCGTGATGCGCGCCGATTTCAGAAACGCCCGGGCAGGAGGGCAATGATTAACTGAAGTTACGCAGTTCCCCAAGGTGCAACTTCAAACCGCTGCCAGGCCCCGCCTCGCCTTCCTCTTTCCTTCGGACTCCCTTTCTCGTTCTCGTTTTCGTTCTCGTCCGCGTTCTCTCTCTTTCTCTTTCCTCTTTATCTATCTCTTTCTCCTCGGCAGGCTTTTCGCTTCGCTCGGAACTCCTCCGTGCAGTGCCGCCGAGGGATAGAGATAAAGATAAAGAGGAAAGAGAAAGAACCGTGGGGAAAGGCTTCCGAAAGAAAGAGCACGGAAGAACGCTTCCGGACGCGTGGCATCACTTTGATGCCAACCCTTATTCCAATGGCCCTTATGCAAAAGCAGGGCGAAACCTCCGGCTGAGTCGAGATCGTCCAACGGCTCTCACCGGGAAGAAATTCGCCCTGCCTTTGCATAGAGCTTTTTTCGTTTAATCTGTCGCGTCCGGAGAGCGCACGCGTCTCGCGTGCCTTGCCCGGCGTCTCGCCGGGCAACAGGTTTTGGCGGGACGCCAAAACTCGCACGCGGGACGCGTGTGCTCCCCGAGTATCATGTGGCATGGGCGTCCTCGTCCATGTGTCCAGCGGAAGCTCGCGTCGGAGGTTGGCGGCGCGGAGCACCGTCCACGGGCGGGTCGCCCGTGCCCGCAAGCCTGCGGGACGGGGGCGCCTGTGGCGCACGGGCCGGCTTGTCTCGCGGCAATCTCGGTTGGGCGAACTAGTCGAGGTTGAAGGCGGTGTGCGCGAGGCGGGCGGCTTCGTCGGCTCGGGTTTGGTCGAGGATGATCGAGATTTTGATCTCGGAGGTGCTGATCATGTCGATGTTGATGCCGGCGTCGGCCAGCGTCTGGAAGAGCAGGGCGGCCACGCCGCTGTGCGTCTTCATGCCCACGCCGACCACGGAGAGCTTGGCCACGTTTTCCTGAAAGGCCACTTGCCCGCCGCCGAGTTCCGCGAGCACGGGTTCCAGGGTCCGCTGCGCTTTCTTCGAGTCGCCGCGCGGCACGGTGAAGGTGAGGTTGGCGATGCCGTTGCGGCCCACGTTTTGCACGATCATGTCCACGATGATCGCGGCGTCGGCCAGGGCGTTGAAGACTTTCGCGGCTGAGCCGGGTTTGTCGGGGATGTTGCTCACGAGGACCTTGGCCTGGTCTTTGTCCACGGCCACGCCGCGCACGACAACTTGTTCCATGGAGGAGATTTCTTCTTTCACGATGGTTCCGGGGTTATGGTTGAAGGAGGAGCGGACTTCGAAGATGACGCCAAATTTTTTCGCGAATTCGACCGAGCGGCTTTGCATGACTTTGGAGCCGGAGGAGGCGAGTTCGAGCATTTCGTCGTAGGAGATTTCCGCGATTTTGCGGGCGGTTTTCACGATGCGCGGGTCGGCGGTGTACACGCCGTCCACGTCGGTGTAGATTTCGCATTTGTCGGCTTTGAGGGGGGCGGCGAGGGCGATGGCGGTGAGGTCGGAGCCGCCGCGTCCGAGGGTGGTGACTTGGCCGTCGGCGTTGTTGCCTTGAAAGCCGGCGACGATGACGGTTTTGCCTGCGTTGAGGGAGGCTTCGATGCGTTTCGGGTCGATGGTGCGGATTTTGGCGCGGGTGTGCCGGGTGTCGGTGAGGATGCCGGCTTGCGCGCCGGTGTAGCTGACCGCGTCCACGCCGAGGCCGTGGAGGGCCATCGCGGTGAGGGCGATGGTTTCCTGTTCGCCGATGGCGAGGAGCATGTCCAGTTCGCGTTCGCTGGGGGTTTCGCACACCGCTTTGGCGCGGGCGATGAGTTCGTTGGTCACGCCGGCGCGGGCGGAGACGACCACGACGACTTGGTGGCCGTCGTCGCGGGTGGCTTTGATGCGTTCGGCGACTTTTTTGATGCGGTCAGCGTCACCGACAGAGGTGCCGCCGTATTTTTGGACAATGCGTGCCATGGGCGAAAGGGGTTTAGAGCAAAACAGGAAATGGCGCGCGCGCCAGCGAAATTGTCGGGAGGCGGCATGGTGTGTGTGGGGGTGGGCGGACGGGCGGCGGCGCGCGGGGCGTCTGTTGCCTGGAGCGTCCGCGTCGGGGCGCAATCGCCGGACTCGCCTTTCCGTCTTGTTTCACGGACTGTCCTTTTTTTCCATCATCCTGTTTCTTCCGCGAAGCGTTAATCTTTTTCCCCGCCATCCGTTCCCATGCCCTCTTCCGACGCCGTCCGTCCCTCTTCGCCAGGCCACCGCGCCGGCGGTCATTTTCGCTGGGTCATCTGCGCGCTGCTTTTTTTCTCGGTCGCGTTGAATTACATCGACCGGAATATCATCGGCATCCTGAAAATGCCGCTCAGCGAGGCGCTCGGCTGGAGCGAAAATGACTATGGCACCATCGCCGCCGCGTTCAGTTTCGCCTACGCGTTCGGCTATCTCATCGGGGGGCGCTTGATCGAGCGTTTCGGCGTGCGCCGCGGGTTGCCGGGTTTTGTGTTTTGCTGGAGCCTCGCGGCCATGGCGCACGGCCTTTGCGGCCTCATTCCGGTCGAGGCGCGTTTCAGCATGGCCTGCCCGTGGTTTTCCTTCGCGCAAAAAGGCTTCTTCTGGGCCACGCTCGCGCTGCCCTCCACCGCGCTCGGCTTCATGATGGCCCGCATCGCGCTGGGGCTTGCCGAGGGCGGGAATTTCCCCGGCGCCATCAAGGCCGTGGCCGAATGGTTTCCGCAAAAGGAGCGCGCGCTGGCCACGGGGTTGTTCAACGCCGGCACCAATGTGGGGGCCGTCCTTTGCCCGGTCGGCGTGCCCTGGCTGCTCAGGCATGTGGGCTGGGAATCCACCTTTTATATCACCGGCGCGCTCGGTTTCGTGTGGCTCGCCGCTTGGTGGTTTCTCTACGAATCGCCTGAAAAGAGCTGTCGCGTCTCCGCCGCCGAGCGCGCCTATATCTTGGGCGGGCAACCCGCCGCGCGGCCCGCGTCCGGGACGAAAAAGGAGCCGGTGCGCTGGCGCGTGCTGCTTGGTTATCGCGCGGTCTGGGCCTATATCATCGCCGGCATCCTGGCCGGGCCGGTGTGGGGGTTTTATCAATTTTTCCTGCCCGATTTTCTCTACAAACGTTATCAGCTCGCGCTTCAGGCGACGGGCGTGTGGACGGGGATTTTTTATGCGGTCGCAGCCGTCGGCGGCGTGTTGTTCGGCTGGCTGGCGGGCAAGTTCATGGATCGCGGTTGGAGCATAAACGCGGCCCGCAAAGTCTCGCTGCTCGTCTGCGCGCTCGCGGTCGTGCCGGTGTTTCTCGCGCCTTACGTGCCCGCCGTCTGGCTCACCGTCCTGATCGTCGGCATCGCAGGCTCGGCCCATCAGGGATGGTCGGCCAACCTTTTCAGTTTTGTCTCGGATTGCCTGCCGAAAAGAGCCGTCAGCACCGTGGTCGGCTTCGGCGGATTCGTCACGTATTTCACCGGCGGAGTTGTGTCCAAGGCGACCGGATGGATTTTGCAGGAAACGGGCAGCTACGTGCTGGTTTTCGCGTGGGCCTCGCTGATGTATGTGTTCTCGCTCATCGCCATCCATCTCCTCGTCCCGCGCATTCCGCAGGCACCGGAGGCGGACGCCATCACGCCGTCCGCCGTGCTCGGCGACGGCTGGAGACCGTTCCGCAAGACCGGCCCGGGCCGATGATTTCCACCTATGCACTCAGCCGCCGCATTTCCCTCCCCAACCCCCCGGCCCGCGTGGCGCCCCGACCTCGGCGACGGCACGTATAAAAACCCGGTGCTCAACGCGGATTATTCCGACCCCGACGCCATCCGCGTCGGCGACGATTACTGGCTGACCTCGTCGAGTTTCTGCCACGTCCCCGGCCTGCCCGTCCTGCACTCGCGCGACCTCGTCAACTGGACGCTCGTCAACCACGCCCTGCCCGCGCTCGTCCCGCGCGAACACTACGCCGGCGTCCGCCACGGTCATGGCGTGTGGGCGCCCGCGCTCCGCCGCCACGCGGGCCTGTTCTGGATTTATTATCCCGACCCGGATTTCGGCATCTACGCCATCACCGCGCGCGACCCGCGCGGCGAGTGGAGCGCCCCGGTGCTCGTCAAAGGCGGCAAGGGCCTCATCGACCCGTGCCCGCTCTGGGACGACGACGGCCGGGTCTGGCTCGTGCATGGCTGGGCCAAAAGCCGCTCCGGCATTTGCAACATCATCACGCTTCACCGGCTCGCCGCCGACGCTCTCTCCGTCGCCGACGAGGGCCGGGTGATCCTAGACGGCAACGCCATGCCCGGCTGGAACACCATCGAGGGGCCGAAATGCTACAAACGCAACGGCTGGTATTACATCTTCGCGCCCGCCGGCGGCGTTGGCACCGGCTATCAGGCGGTGTTCCGTTCCCGCGACATCGGCGGCCCCTACGAAAACCGCATCACGCTCGAACGCGGCGACACTCATGTCAACGGCCCCCATCAAGGAGCCTGGGTGGACACGCCATTGGGCGAGCACTGGTTTCTCCATTTCCAGGAAATCCCCGCGATGGGACGCGTCGTGCACCTTCAACCGATGACTTGGGGCGCGGACGACTGGCCGCGCATGGGCACCGCCGCCGGGTCCGCCGCCGAAGGGGACGCGTCGGGGCGTCCCGTGCTCCGCCATGCCATGCCGCGCGCGTCCGCCTCCTCCGCGAACACGGGCGCGGGCGCGACCGAGCCAGCCACCTCGGACGATTTTTCGTCGGCCCGGCTCGGGCGCCAATGGCAATGGCAGGCCAACCCGCGCGAAACCTGGGCGCGCATCGACACCGCCGCGCACACCCTGCACCTCGCCTGCGTGCCGGCTCCCGCGCCGCATTCCCACTGGCTGAGTCCGAACCTGCTTTTGCAGAAATTCCCGGCCCCCGCGTTCACCGCCACCGTCGCGATGCGCTTCGCGCCCTCGGGCGAAGGCGCCGCAGCCGGCCTCATGGTCTTCGGCTACAACTACGCGTGGCTCGGGCTTCGCCGCGAGGACGGCGTGCTCCGGCTGCTCCTGGTCACCTGTCACGACGCCCACGAGGCGGCGGCGCGGGAGCGCATCGCGGCCTCCGCCGGGGCCGACGCGCCGGCGGAGGTGTTGCTGCGCGTCACCGTCACCCCGCGCGCCGAATGCCGCTTCAGCCGCAGCGACGATGGCAAAACCTTCATGCCCATCGGCGGCGTGTTTCAGGCCGCATCGAGCCGCTGGGTCGGCGCCAAGGTCGGCCTCTTCGCCTCGGCCCCGCCGGATTCCCGGCCCGGAGACTCCGCCGCCTTCCGCCAGTTCACCGTCACCGCATGAAATGGATTTTTTCGATTTTCGATGCTGGATGCTGGATGCTCGATTTTCGATTGATGGAGCTTTCGCACCGGCAGGCCAAACGGCGCGGTAGCGTCCAATCGAAAAGCAAGTAGCGAGCATCGAAAATCCAGACAGCATCGAAAATCCAGACTGTCCCCTATCAAAATCCGTCTCCTATCAAAATCCCTTCGCAATTCCCTGCACGTCAATGACGAGGTTCATGGATAAATGGGCGGGATAGATGGGCGGAATAGATGGATAATCAGTATCTGGAAAAAGAAATCACGGAAGCACGGAAGTGCGGAAACGCGGAAATGCGGAGGGGTGGAAAACGCTGATGGGCGGAAAATGCGGAGGGGCGGCCCGGTTTCCCCATACGCCTCGCTTTTCAAATACGTTAACCGCGAAAAGCGCGAAAAGACGCGAGATTTTTACGATTGGGTCAACCCAATGGGGGATTGGGTCAACCCAATGGGGGATTGGGTCAACCCAATGGAGGATTGGGTCGCCCCAAGACTTGAGCGGTGCCTGTCCGTTTGGCTGGACGACCACCGTGCCGTCCGTCACGGGTGAAAAGCGGACGGCGCGGAGGCCGTCCCGCCAAACCGCTCCATCTCATTCGGCCAAGGGCTAATTAATCACTGATGGGACGCGCCGCCTCTGACGTAGCGCAGACTTCCAAGTCTGCTTGGCTTGGGCGGCGCGGAGCGCCGTCGGGCAGGTTGGGAAACCTGCGC